>NZ_JBFAWY010000011.1:0-237641 GCF_040680575.1 Streptomyces sp. NPDC052020 | reverse complement strand
AGACCATCACTTTGCTTATATCGAACCGGCCCTCGCCCACATCCGTGAAGAGGACCTTCCGCTGGCGGAGCAACGCAGGCTGCGGCCGCGCCCCGCCCGCCCGGCCCGGAGGCGGGGACGCCGGTGGCGCCGGTTTCGCGCCGGGCCCGGTGCCCCGGGCCGGGCCCGCCTCCTACGATCCGGTGCCGGGGGCGGACGGTGCCGTTGCCCGGGCGCCGGCCGGGACCGGGGGCGCCTGCCGCGCCCCGAACTCCTCCGCGTCCCACGTGCCGTCGAGCCGGGGCGCCAGCCACCGGGGCGCCGCCGCGCGGAAGGCGTCCGGGGCGAGCGCGGCCGCCCCGGCGGGCACGGCGCCGAGCAGCGGCGCCCCGGCCACGTCCGGGAGGTCGGCGAGATTGCAGCGACAGGCCAGGTCCGGGTCGGTGGGCCAGCTGCCGATCACCACGCCCGCCAGGGCGATGCCGCGCGCGGCCAGCTCCCGCGCCGTCAGCTCGGTGACGTTCAGCGTGCCCAGTCCCGCGGTCGCCACCAGGAGCACCGGCGCTTCCAGCAGCCCCGCCACGTCCGCCAGGGTCCCGCCCGCCGCGTCGAACCGGACGAGCAGTCCGCCCGCGCCCTCCACCAGCACCAGATCGTGCTCGGTGGCCAGTTTGGCCGCCGCCTCGGCCACCCGGTCCGGGTGGACCGGGGGGAGCCCGGCGCGCCGCGCGGCCGTCGCCGGCGCCAGCGGCTCGGGGAACCGGGCGAGTTCGGCCGCCGTCACGGGGCCCGCGAGCCGGACGACCTCCTGCGCGTCGCCGGGCTCGCCCGGACCCACCCCGGTCTGCGCGGCCTTCAGGACCGCCACCGACCGGCCGGCCGCCCTTGCCGTCGCGGCGACGGCGGCGGTCACGACCGTCTTGCCGATCTCCGTGCCCGTGCCCGTGATCACCAGGACCGGCATGTCACCCCTCCCTCGCCGCCGCGCACACCGCGCGCGCGATCCTCGCCACGTCGGCGTCCTGCGTGACGTACGGCGGCATCGTGTAGATCAGGTCGCGGAACGGCCGCAGCCACACGCCCTCGCGCACGGCCGCGTCCGTCGCCGCCTTCATGTCGACCGCGTGGTCGAGCTGGACCACGCCGATCGCCCCGAGGACCCGGACGTCCTTCACGCCGGGCGACCCGGCCGCGGGCGCGAGCCCCTCCCGGAGCCCCGCCTCGATCCGCTTGACCTCCGCGCGCCAGTCCTGGCCGAGCAGCAGCCCGACCGAGGCGCACGCCACCGCCGCCGCCAGCGGATTGCCCATGAACGTCGGCCCGTGCGCCAGCACCGGGACCTCGCCCCGCGAGATGCCGTCGGCCACCCGCGCGGTGCACAGCGTCGCCGCCATCGTGAGGTAGCCGCCGGTCAGCGCCTTGCCCACGCACATCACATCGGGGGTCACCGCCGCGTGCTCCGCCGCGAACAGCGCCCCCGTCCGCCCGAAACCGGTGGCGATCTCGTCGAACACCAGCAGGACGTCGTGCGCGTCGCACGCCTCGCGCAGCACCCGCAGATACGCGGGGGAGTGGAACCGCATCCCGCCCGCGCCCTGCACCACCGGCTCGACGATCACCGCCGCCAGCTCGGCCGCGTGCCGCCCGATCTCCGCGCGCAGATGCTCCGCGTACGCCTCCTCGTACCCGGCCGGCGGCGCCTCGGCGAACACCTGCGGCTGGAGCACGCCGGACCACAGCCGGTGCATGCCGCCCTCCGGGTCGCACACCGACATCGGCTGCCAGGTGTCGCCGTGGTAGCCCCCGCGCCAGGTCAGCAGGCGCCGCTTGCCGGGCTGCCCGAGCGAACGCCAGTACTGGAGGCACATCTTGACCGCGACCTCGACCGACACCGAGCCGGAGTCGGTGAGGAAGACGTGCTCCAGGCCGTCGGGCGAGATGTCGACGAGGAGCTTCGCCAGGCGTACGGCCGGCTCGTGGGTGAGCCCGCCGAACATCACATGACTCATCCGCCCCAGCTGCTCGCGCACGGCCTCGTTCAGCACCGGGTGGTTGTAGCCGTGGATGGCCGACCACCAGGACGACATGCCGTCCACGAGTTCGCCCGACCCGTCGGCCGGTCTCAGCCGCACCCCGCTCGCCGACTCCACGACCAGCGGCTCCTCGCGGCCGGGCATGGGGCCGTACGGATGCCAGACGTGCCGCCGGTCCAGGTCCAGCAGCTCCGGCACGCTCAGCTCAGGCATTGGGCGCCAGATCCGTTCCGGCGCCGCGGCGGCGTACGGCGACCAGATCGGTCCGGGGCTCCCCGGCGCCCGGTACGGAGCCGGGGGCCTGCTCGCCTTCCCGCGAGGCGCGGCCCTCGCCCTCCTGCGGCGAGGCGCAGCCGCCCCCGCTCTCCTGCGAGCCGCAGCCGCCACCGGACCGGTGCGAGCCGCAGCCGCCGCCCGCCCGGTGCTCCGGCAGCGTCACCCGGTCGGTGCCCTCCACCTCGAACCTGGCGTCCGCGATCATCTCCAGGTCGGCCTTGCCCGCCTGGCCCTCGCTGGTGAGGTAGTCGCCGAGGAAGATCGAGTTGGCCAGGTGCAGGGCGAGCGGCTGCATGGTGCGCAGATGGACCTCGCGCCCGCCCGCGATACGGACCTCGACGTCCGGGCAGACGAACCGCACCATCGCCAGGATCCGCAGGCAGCGCTGCGGGGTCAGGTTCCACTCCTTCGCCAGCGGAGTGCCCTCGAAGGGGATGAGGAAGTTGACCGGAACCGAGTCGGGGTCCAGCTCGCGCAGCGCGAAGACGACGTCGACCAGGTCCTCGTCGCCCTCGCCCATGCCCGCGATCAGCCCGGAGCAGGCGGACAGCCCCGCCGCGTGCGCCTTGCGGACCGTGTCCACCCGGTCGGCGTAGGTGTGCGTCGTCGTGATGTCCCCGTACGTCGCCTCGGACGTGTTCAGGTTGTGGTTGTAGGCGTCCGCGCCCGCCTCGCGCAGCCGCTCCGCCTGGCCCTCGGAGAGCAGACCGAGGCAGGCGCACACCTCGACGCCCTCGTTCTCGTCCTTGATGGCCTTGATGGTCTGCGAGACCCGGTCCACGTCCCGGTCGGTCGGGCCGCGCCCGCTGGCCACCAGGCACACCCGCTTCGCGCCCCCGGCCACGCCCGCGGCGGCGGCCTGGGAGGCCTCGCCGGGCCCCAGCCAGGTGTACTTGAGGATGCCGGCCTTCGAGCCGAGCCGCTGGGAGCAGTAGGAGCAGTCCTCCGGGCACAGGCCGGACTTGAGGTTCACCAGATAGTTGAGTTTCACCCGCCGCCCGAACCAGTGCCGGCGCACCTTGCCGGCCGCGGCCACCACATCGAGCAGGTCGTCGTCGGAGGTGGCGAGGACGGCCAGCGCCTCCTCGCGCGTCGGCGTCTCGCGCCGAAGTCCCTTGTCCACCAGCGTGTTCAGCAGGTCCATGGGAGCCGATCCTGTCCTACTCGGCCACCCCGGGCCAAGGAGACTTCGCACAACTCTGACGGTTCACCGTGTGGGCATGGCCACACATCGGGCGGCTGGTCCTGCCGCTAATGTCTGTGCACTGCCTACAAAACCCCTGCCACCGGAGGACCCATGGCGTTCGGCTGGATCGACGAGCAGGCCGAGTCGCGCCGCCGCGCGGGGCTCGTACGCGATCTGCGTCCCCGTTCGGCCGGCTCCCCGCTCCTCGACCTGGCGAGCAACGACTACCTGGGCCTGGCGATGCACCCCGAGGTCACCGAGGGCGCGGCCCGGGCCGCGCGGGACTGGGGCGGCGGCGCGACCGGGTCCCGGCTCGTCACCGGCACCACCGAGCTGCACACGGAACTCGAGCACGAACTGGCCGCCTTCTGCGGTGCCGAGGCGGCCCTGGTCTTCTCCTCCGGCTACGCCGCCAACCTCGCCGCGGTCACCGCGCTGGCACCGCACGGCTCGCTGATCGTCTCCGACGCCGGCAACCACGCCTCGCTGATCGACGGCTGCCGGCTGGCCCGCGGCACCACGCAGGTCGTGGCGCACGCCGACCCGGACGCCGTGCGCAAGGCGCTCCACTCCCACGACGGGCCCGCCGTCGCGGTCTCCGACACGGTGTTCTCGGTCGACGGCGACGCCGCCCCGCTGGCCCGGCTCGCCCGGGTGTGCCGGGAGTACGGCGCCGGGCTGGTCGTCGACGACGCGCACGGGCTCGGTGTGCTCGGCGACGGAGGACGCGGCGCCCCGCACGCGCAGGGACTGGCGGGCGCGGGCGACGTCGTCGTGACGGTCACCCTGTCCAAGTCGCTGGGCAGTCAGGGGGGTGCCGTGCTCGGTCCCGCCCGGGTGATCGACCATCTGGTCAACACCGCCCGGACGTTCATCTTCGACACCGGTCTCGCCCCCGCGGCGGCGGGTGCCGCCCTGGCGGCCCTCAGGCTGCTGCGCCGCGAGCCGGAACGGGCGGCGCGGGCCCGCGCGGTGGCGGGCGAGCTGCACGCACGGCTGACCGCCGCGGGACTTGCGGCGGTGCGCCCGGACGCCGCGGTGGTCTCCGTGCGCGCGCCGTCGCCGGAGGGCGCGGTGCGGTGGGCGGCCGAATGCCGGGCGGCCGGCCTGGCCGTGGGGTGCTTCCGTCCGCCGTCCGTGCCGGACGGCGTCTCACGGCTCAGGCTGACCGCCCGCGCGGACCTGACCGGGGAACAACTGGAGCGCGCCGTGCGGGTGATCCGCCGGACGCGGCCGTGAGCCGGCGGTACCCGGCCGGATGACGCGTGCCGCCCGGCGGGTCAGCCGGGCGGGAGGGGGCTCACCGCAGACCGGTGAGGAAGTCCGCCCAGCTCCCCGGGGAGAAGAGCAGCGCGGGACCGGCCGGGGCCTTGGAGTCCCGTACGGCGAGCAGTCCCGCCCACGGGCCGGCCTCCGGCCGGGCGGTCTCGACGCAGTTGTTCGCTCCTGTGCTGTAGCTGCTGCGCAGCCACCGCACGCCGGGCAGTCGGGTGCTGGAAGGGACCGTGCGAGGCAGTGCGGACATGGTGCCTCCTTACGCGCCGGCCGCTGTCGCGGCGATGAAATCCAACGAGTCCTCGGGCGAAAGGGCGTGAGTGCCAAGGGCGTTGAAGGCCTCGGAGTAGGCCTCCAGGTCTTCTTTCCGTTCCAGATAGAGGCTACTCGTCAAGTGGTCGAGAACAACCACGTCCAGATCAGAAGTGCGCGAAAATGAGAAAATAACGAAAGAGCCGGTGACGCCGATGTGCGCCCCGGCGCCGAACGGCATGATCTGGAGCCGGACATGGGGCAGCCGTGCCGCCTCCAGCAGCCGCTCCAGTTGCCGGGCCATCACGCCGGGGCCGCCCACCTTGCGGCGCAGCACCGCCTCGTCCAGCACGGCACGCAGTTCCAGCGGCGGTCGCGTGCGCAGCACGTCCTGCCGGGCCAGCCGTACCTCCACCAGCGCGTCCAGCCGTTCCTCCGACAGCCCGTCCACCGCGGCGCGCGTCACCGCCCGCGCGTACTCCGGCGTCTGGAGCAGGCCGGGGACGACAGTGGTCTCCAGCGTGCGCATCGCGCTGGCCTGCGACTCCAGGCTGATGAAGTCCCGGTACGTCGGCGGCAGCACCCCCCGGTAGGCGTGCCACCAGTGGTGGTTCCGGTCCCCGTCGTGATCGGTGCCCGCCAGCATGAGGAGCAGGTCGCGCAATTGCGGATCGGCCACGCCGTAGGCGTCGAGAAGTAACCGCACATCGGCCGGTTTCGCACCGCTCGTTCCGGTCTCGATCCGGCTCACCTTCGACTGGTGCCAGCCCACGAGCCGGGCGGCCTCGCCACTGGTGAGCCCCGCCGAGGCGCGCAGCGCGCGCAGTTCGGCGCCCAGTTTCCGGCGGCGGACCGCAGGACCGTGCTGCATGGGCTTCCCCTTACTCGTACTCCGTCCGAGCCGCCCGCATCCGGTCTCCCGTCGCAGAGTTCACCGCATCGAGCGACAGATATATGCATAGTTTGGTGGATCGCCGTCCCGCACCGGCGTGGTGATGGCAGTCTGGCGATGAAGCACCAGTGCGGGACCGTACTCGAAGCCTCCGCTTTGTGTCGGACTGCGGTCCCGTGGAAAGGGACGACGCCGCCATGGCAGACCATCTGGAAGCATCCGTCACTCTGCCGAGCGAGCCCGCCTCGGTCTCCGCCGCCCGCACCTATGTGGTCGGCACGCTGGCGGAGTGGGGCCTGCCGGCGGGCACGGAAGTGTCCGACACCATCCGGCTCATCGTCTCCGAACTGGCCACCAACGCGGTGCAGCACACCTTGGGCCAGTCACCCACCTTCACCGTGGACCTCGTGCTCGACCGCGAGGAACGGCTGCGTGTCGGCGTCACCGACGGCCACCCCCGGTTTCCCAGACGGCTGCCCGCGGCCGTCCAGCAGGACAACGGACGCGGCATGGTCATCGTCCGCTGGCTGGCCGCCGAGTCCGGCGGGAGACTGCGGGTCCGCCCGACCCGCGAGGGAGGCAAGACCGTCTTCATCGAACTGCCCTGGACGGCGCCGGCCAAGCCGGCCACGGCGGCGGGACGGCGGGAACAGCGGCGCTGAACCGGGGGCGCGCCCGGCGCGCCGCGCGGCGGATCCCGGAAGGCCGACGGGCCGGACGCCGGCTGCCCGGTCCGGCGGACCACCGGAACCATACGGAGCGGGCGGCCCGGCAACCACCGCCGGGTCGCGGCCCGGCGGCGACCGCCGTCTCCGGGCGGCACGCGGCCGGGGCGGACCGGCGAGGGCGGCGGGCGGAGGCGACCGCACCGGCCGGGTGAGCCGGGTCCCCGCGTCCCCGGCCAGGCCGTCCGCCCGGCCGGTCGTCACGCCCACGACGGGCGGCACCGACCCGGTGAACGCGCGTGCCGGGCCACCGGGCCGATGGCGGCCTGGCCACGAGGCGATCCGGAGGATGCGCGGCGCGGCTCGACGCCTCAGCGACGGTGGTCGGCCATGCCATGGCGGGTACCGCCGGGGCGCGGGTCACGCCCGGGGCGGTCCCGGGCCGCCCTCTGGCACGTCCTCGGGGCGGGCGCGCCGGACGGTGCCCGAGGCCCTCGCGGGGCCCGCCACGGCCCACGCGCGGCCGGACGGGCTCCCGCGGGGGGGCGGCGGCGAGCCGGGCCGCCGCCAGCCCCGCGCGGAGCATCACTTGACCCGGCCGTACCAGACGCTCTTGGTCCAGATCTTCTGCAACCTCACCACGTCACCGGTCTTCGGAGCGTGCCAGATCTTGCCCTTCCCGGCGTAGATACCGACGTGGTACACGTTCCGGCCCGAGTGGAAGAAGACCAGGTCCCCGGCCTTGCGGCTCTTGGCGGAGATATGACGGGTCTTGTTGTACTGCTGGGCGGCGGTGCGCGGCAGCTTCTTGCCGGCCTTCTTGAACGAGTACAGCGTCAGCCCCGAGCAGTCGAACCGGTAGGGCCCGGTGGCGCCGTACCTGTACGGCGCACCCTTTTTGGAGGCCGCGATTTTCAGGGCCTTCGTCGCCGGGGTGGCCGCGGCGGCCTCGGAGGCGACGCCAGGCACCACGATCGAGCCGCCCACGGCGGCGATGGTGAGGGCCGAGGCCGTACCGGCCCGGACCATGAGGGACGGGACACGATTGAGCGCAGTCATGCGCAACCCTTCGTCAGCCGCCTGTGAAGGATGACCTGTCGGATTCGGGCTGGCGAAGTTGCCCGGCCGCATCTGCGCGGCTTCACCCCAAGGGCTGCTCGGCCCGGCCATGGCGTGACCGTTCCGGCGACCCGTCGTGCTTGGGTCCTCCACTCCTGCCGATCCACTTCCTGTCGACCGGTCATCCGGGCGGCGGCAGGACTCGGCGTCCGCCCGGATCGCCCCGCCGCGGTGGCGGGGGCTTGTCGTCAGACAGGGATCTTGGCGCACGGAAGTCGGAAAATCCCAACGGAACCAGGGATTTGTGTTGTTACTCACCACTCACCCGTTCGGGTGGACTCCCCTGTGTTCGAGCCGCTGTTGACGGTTCCGGCATGTGCCGGACCAGCGGTGGAACAACATATTCCGCCCTCTGGTCAGGAGAAACGCGCAACCCGGATCGGCCCCCGACAGCAGGAATTTCTCCACCGAAAGGGGGTACGCCGTTTGGTTCGCGCCGGTCCCGGCCCGGATGCCGCGCCGACGCCCGGAGGGGGGCCGGCCCGGGCGCGGCGGCGTCAAGTGCGGTGGGCGGGCGGCAGGGTGACGCGGGCGGTGCGCCGCTCGCCGTCCAGTACGCGCAGCGCACGGGCCAGGGTGGCGGCGTGCACCTCGTTCTCGCCCCGCTGGTGCATCAGCGCGAGCGCGTCGCGCAGGGCGACCGCCTTGCCGACCAGGGCCTGGGCGGCGCGCAGCCCGCGGTAGGTGTCCCCGTGGTGCGCCGGGTTGATGCGGCCCAGCAGGTCGACCACGTCGAGATAACGGTCGATCAGCTCGGCCTCGGCGCGCGTCAGGGCGGGCAGGGGCGGCAGCTCCGGGAGCATCGGCGCCTCACTTCCCGCCGGCCGCGGCGCCCGAACTCCTCCGCCTGGGCACGATGCGGTCCACCAGGCCGTACGCCACCGCGTCCGACGCGTCGAGGATCGTGTCGCGCTCGATGTCGGCGCTCACCTGGGCGCGGGTGCGGCCGGTGTGCCGTACGAGCAGTTCCTCCAGGCGGGAGCGGACACGCGTCAACTCGTCCGCCTGGATGGCCAGGTCCGATGCCTGGCCTCGCACCGGCTCCGCGAGAGACGGCTGGCGGATCACCATGCGCGCGCCCGGCAGCACCGAGCGCTTGCCCGGCGTGCCCGCGGCCAGCAGGACCGCCGCGGACGAACCCGCCTGGCCCAGGCAGGTCGTCGCCACGTCGCAGGTGACGTACCGCATGGTGTCGTAGATCGCCGACATCGCGTCGAAGGAGCCGCCGGGTGAGTTGATGTAGAGCGCGATGTCCCGGTCGGGTGCCTGGTGCTCCAGGTACATGAACTGGGCCACCACGTCGTTGGCGGAGACCTCGTCGACCGGGGTGCCGAGGAAGACGATCCGCTCCTCCAGCAGCTTCGCGTACGGATCCATCGTCCGCTGTCCGAAACCCGTGCGCTCGGTGAACTCGGGCAGGACATGGCGGGCGGTCGGTCGGGTCATGGCGAACCCCTCCTCTGCGGGCGTCTCCAGTGGCGCCGTCTCTGTAAAAAATGTACAGGATGTACAGAAGGTGGGTCGGGTGAGCGCTGTCGGTCTCATGAGAAACCGCAGGCCGGGAGGGGTTTGGGGGTGCGGGTTCGCTCACGGCGGACGGTCCTGAGCTCCGGTCGGCCTCCGGCGGCGGCCCGTAAGCTGAACGTATGGCCTACGAGATTCCGGTGACGCAAGCCAGGGCTGAGCTCGCCGACCTGATCAACCGCGTGGTGTACGGCGGTGAGCGCGTCGTCGTCACCCGGCACGGCAAGCCGCTGGTCGCCCTGGTCTCGGCCGCCGACCTCGAGAGGCTGGAAGAACTGCGGGAGACGGAGCAGGCGCGGGCGGGGGAGCAGAGCCGGGAGCAGGTGATCCGTGCCGTCTCCAGCGTGCGCGAGGTGGCGTCCGCGCCCCGTGAACCGCAGCGCTTCGGCATCGCCGCGGAACACCGGAGGCCGGGGGCCTCCTGAGACGCCGGTCCCTGGTGCCGGGACGGAAGGCCGGGGGACGGCTCCGGGTCCGGCCGGGACCGCGAGGCCGGAGGGAACGGAGTCCGGCCGGGACCGCGAGGCCGGAGGGAACGGAGTCCGGCCGGGACCGCCAGGCCGGAGGGAGCGGCTGGCCGAGGCCGGGGGAGCGCTGGACCCTCCCGGGGGCGCCGGTTGCTCGGCCGGACTTCCGGGGCGGCCGGGCGCGACGCGACGGTGCGCCCCCTCCGCGCCGGTGAAGCGGGCGGAAGAGGCGCACGGACCGTACAGGCGCTCGCGCGCCGGCGGCGGCTGGGGCGCGGCCGGTCAGCCGGCGGGTGCGGGCCCGCGCCCGGCGGCGCCCGCGCCGCGGCCGGCCCGGGCCTCCAGCGCGCCGCCGGCCAGGACGGCACCCAGCCCGAGGACGGCCCACCACGTCAGCGTCAGGGCGGGCCCGGCCGCCGCCGCACCGTCGAAGAACGACACCGACCGCAGCAGCGAGGCACCCGCGCCGGGCGGCAGCCACTGGCCGATCGCGCCGGCCGGTTCGGGCAGCAGCTCCGGTGCCGAGGCGGCGCCCGAGAACGGGTTGCCCAGCAGGACCACCACCAGCGCGCCCAGCCCGACGCCCGGACGGCCGAGCAGCGCCCCGAGTCCGGCGACCGCGGCGCTCACGGCCAGGGCCGACAGGGCGAACACCCCGGCCACGGCCCACCAGCTCCCGGTGACGACCCCGAGCCAGCTGTGCGCCAGGGCGGCGGCGACCGCACCGACCAGGACGGAGACGGACGCCAGCGCCACCGCCGCGCGCACGCCGCGCAGTCCCAGCAGGGACATCGCGGTGCCGGTCGCGACCCCGGCGAGTGCCAGCGGCAGCACGGTGGCGCCCAGGGCCGCGCCACGCGGATCGCTCGCGGGCGCGGCCACCACGTCGGCCGTCCTGAGCGGTGTCCCCGCGGCGGACGCCTGCCGCGCCACCGCCTCGTGCAGCAGCTGGGCCACGACCGGGCCGGCGGCGGAGGCGGTGAGCAGGGCCGGGCCGTGGTCGGTGACCACGATCGCGCCGTAGACCGTCCGGCTCTCGACCGCGGCGCGGGCGGCGGCCTCGTCGGCGTAGCGGTGGACCTCGAAGGCCCCGTCGCGCTGGGCGAGCTGCCGCTCGACACGGGCGGCCGCGGCGGCCGGTCCCGCCACGCCGACCGGCAGGTCCCGGGGGGCGGTCCGGGCGGCGGGCCAGGCGAAGGCCCACAGCGCCAGCGCCACCAGGGCGGGGACCAGGGCGGCGAGGGCGAGGACGCCGCGGCGGTGGCGGTGGGGCCCGGGGGCGGCGGAGAGGGTGGACATGGCTGCTCCTCGGTTCTTCCAGGTTCCCGGGGTGCTCCGAGGGGAGGGCGGCGCCGGGCCGGTCGGGGCGGCCGCGCGGGAACGGCCGGCGGGGGCCGCCGGGTCCCGCGGAAGGCCGGCCGGGCGGCTCGCCATCAAAAAGAAGGATCGTTCGTTCTGTCTTTCCCCCACGGTCCTGCGGTCTGTGTTCCTTGTCAAGAAGGAACGTTCGTTTTAGCTTGGCGCCATGGCTCGCGTATCCCAGGAACACCTCGACGCCCGTCGCCGGCAGATCCTCGACGGCGCCGCGCTCTGCTTCGCCCGCAACGGCTTCCACGCCACCTCCATGCAAGACGTGCTGAAGGAGGCCGACCTGTCCGCGGGCGCCGTCTACCGGTACTTCAGCGGCAAGGAGGAGCTCATCGGCGCGATCGTCGCCGAGGTGCTGGGCACGGCGCGGGAGGTGTACGAGCAGGCCGCCCGGCAGACGCCTCCGCCACTGCCCGACGTGCTGATCCCCGGCGTCCTGGCCCGGATGAAGGAGCTGCGGCCCGGGCTGCTGGAGGACGGCGAGTGGATGTTTCCCCGGCTGATGATCCAGGTGTGGTCCGAGGCCACGCGCAACCCCGCGCTGGCGGCCCAGCTGCGGGAGGGCTTCCGCCTGGTCCGCGCGGCCTGGGAGAAGGTCGTCGTGGGGTACCGGGAGGCCGGGCTGATGCCCGCCGGCGCCGAGGCGGACGCTGACGCCATGGCGCGGGTCATGATCGCCGTGGTGCAGGGCTACGCGGTCCAGGTGGCCCTCTTCGGCGCCGAGTCGGCCGCCTCCTTCGAGGAAGTGCTGCGTGACGGCCTGCGGTCCCTCATGAGCGTGCAAAGGGGAGGCCAAAAAGTAGCCTAGGGCAACTTGCCTTGATCGCGGCTGGGTTAACGTGACCGAAACCCGGTGCAACTAGCCTGCCGTCCCGGCCACCTGCGATGTTGCCCCGTGGCTGCGGCAACCGGACCCCGCACGGTCCGGAGCGAGATCTGTGAGGTGGGACGTGCAACTGACCCCGCATGAGCAAGAGCGGCTGTTGATCCATGTGGCGGCCGACGTCGCCGAGAAGCGCCGGGCCCGCGGAGTGAAGCTCAACCACCCCGAGGCGATCGCCCTCATCACCTCGCACGTCCTGGAGGGCGCGCGGGACGGCCGTACCGTCGCCGAGCTCATGTCCACCGGGCGCAAGCTGCTCACCCGGGACGACGTCATGGAAGGCGTCGCCGAGATGATCCACGACGTCCAGGTCGAGGCGACCTTCCCGGACGGCACCAAGCTCGTCACCGTCCATGACCCGATCGTGTGAAGTCGAGGGCTCGATGATCCCCGGAGAGTTCCTGTTCGCCGATGAGCCGGTCGTCTTCAACGAGGGCCGTGCGACCACCCGGCTGACCGTGCTCAACGCCGCCGACCGGCCCGTGCAGGTCGGCTCCCACTACCACTTCGCCGAGGCCAACCCCGGCCTGGACTTCGACCGCGCGGCCGCACGCGGCAAGCGGCTGAACATCGCCGCCGGTACGGCCGTGCGCTTCGAGCCCGGCATCCCGGTCGACGTCGAACTCGTCCCGCTCGCCGGTGCCCGCGTCGTACCCGGACTGCGCGGGCAGACCGGAGGTGCCCTCGATGCCTGAGATCTCGCGTGCCGCCTACGCCGACCTGTTCGGCCCCACCACCGGCGACCGTGTCCGGCTGGCCGACACCGACCTCCTCGTCGAGATCGAGGAGGACCGCAGCGGCGGCCCCGGACGCGCCGGAGACGAGGCGGTGTTCGGCGGCGGCAAGGTCATCCGGGAATCCATGGGCCAGTCCCGGGCCACCCGCGCCGAGGGCACCCCCGACACCGTCGTCACCGGTGTCGTGATCATCGACCACTGGGGCATCGTCAAGGCCGACGTCGGCATCCGCGACGGCCGCATCACCGGCATCGGCAAGGCGGGCAACCCCGACACCATGGACGGGGTGCACCCCGATCTCGTCATCGGGCCCGAGACGGAGATCATCGCCGGCAACGGGCGGATCCTCACCGCCGGTGCCATCGACGCGCACGTCCACTTCATCTGCCCGCAGATCACCGACGAGGCGCTGGCCGCGGGCGTCACCACCCTGGTCGGCGGCGGCACCGGACCGGCCGAGGGGTCGAAGGCCACCACCGTCACCCCCGGCCCCTGGCACCTGGCCCGGATGCTGGAGGCGCTGGAGGCCCACCCCGTCAACATCGGTCTGCTCGGCAAGGGCAACACCGTCTCCCACGAGGCGATGCTGTCGCAGATCCGGGGCGGGGCCGCCGGACTGAAGATCCACGAGGACTGGGGGGCCACCCCGGCCGCCATCGACGCCGCCCTCACCGTCGCCGACCGCACCGGCGTCCAGGTCGCCATCCACACGGACACCCTCAACGAGGCCGGTTTCGTCGGCGACACGCTCGCCGCGATCGGCGGCCGCGGCATCCACGCCTACCACACCGAGGGCGCGGGCGGCGGGCACGCCCCGGACATCATGACCGTGGTCTCCGAGCCGCACGTGCTGCCCAGCTCCACCAACCCGACCCGGCCCTTCACCGTCAACACCGTCGAGGAGCACCTCGACATGCTGATGGTGTGCCACCACCTCAACCCCGCGGTCCCCGAGGACCTGGCGTTCGCCGAGTCCCGCATCCGGCCGTCGACGATCGGGGCCGAGGACGTCCTCCACGACCTGGGCGCCATCTCGATCATCTCCTCCGACTCCCAGGCCATGGGCCGCGTCGGCGAGGTGATCCTGCGGACCTGGCAGACCGCGCACGTGATGAAGCGGCGGCGCGGTGCGCTGCCCGGCGACGGACGGGCCGACAACCACCGCGTCCGCCGCTATGTCGCCAAGTACACGATCAACCCGGCCCTGGCCCAGGGCATGGCCCGCGAGATCGGCTCCGTCGAGACCGGCAAGCTCGCCGACCTGGTGCTGTGGGAACCGGCGTTCTTCGGCGTCAAGCCGCTGCTCGTCCTCAAGGGCGGGCAGATCGCGTACGCGCAGATGGGTGACGCCAACGCCTCCATCCCGACCCCGCAGCCGGTCCTGCCGCGCCCCATGTACGGCGCGATCGGGCGGGCGCCGGCCGCCAACTCCGTCAACTTCGTGTCCCCCGCGGCGATCGAGGACGGGCTGCCCGAGCGGCTGGCGCTCGGCAAGCGGTTCGTGGCGATCGACTCCACGCGCGGCGTCACCAAGGCCGACATGCGTCAGAACGACGCCCGGCCCGAGGTGCGGATCGACCCCGACAGCTTCGCCGTCCACATCGACGGCGAGCTCGTCGAGGCGGCACCGGCCGTCGAACTGCCCATGGCCCAGCGTTACTTCCTCTTCTGATGACCAGGGCGGCACTTCTGGTCCTGGCCGACGGCCGCTTCCCCGCCGGAGGGCACGCGCACTCCGGCGGCGCCGAGGCGGCCGTACGGGCCGGGCGCATCACCGGAGCGGCGACCCTGGAGGACTTCTGCCGGGGACGGCTGCACACGGCGGGGCTGGTCGCCGCCGCACTCGCGGCCGCCGCCGCGCTCGGTGCCGATCCGGCGGAACTCGACGCGGCGGCCGACGCCCGCACGCCCTCCCCCGCGCTGCGCACCGCCGCCCGCAGGCTGGGCCGCCAGCTGACGCGGGCGGCACGCGCGACCTGGCCCTCGCCCGAACTCGACGCCCTGGCCGGCGCGTTCCCCAAGGGCGCCCATCAGCCGGTCGTCCTCGGGCTCACGGCACGGGCGGCGGGGCTCGACGCGGTGGACGCCGCCTACTGCGCGGCGTACGAGAGCGTGAGCGGGCCCGCCACCGCGACGGTACGGCTGCTGAGCCTGGACCCCTTCGACGCCACCGCGGTGCTGGCCCGGCTGGCGCCGGAGCTGGACCGGGTCGCCGAGCGGGCGGCGCGGGCGGCGCGCACGGCCCTCACCGACGGGACCGGCGCCCTGCCCGCCGCGTCCGCGCCGCTGCTGGAGATCGCCGCGGAGCAGCACGCCGCGTGGCCCGTCCGCCTGTTCGCCTCCTAGTTCGCCCGCGAGTTCGCCTCCTGGGCGGTCCTTCCCCCGGCCACCCCCTTTCCCCTTCACCTTCCCGACCTCTGGGGCCCGCCCCAGACCCCCGTCCGGCCGGGACCTGAACGGTCCCGTCGTCAAGCACCGGACGGGCCGAGCCGATGGAGCCGATTCCCATGCATCTGGACCACTCCCACGACGGACCCGCCGCCGTCAGCGCCGACGCGCACCGCCCCGACGGCACCCGCCGCGCCCTGCGCGTCGGCCTCGGCGGACCCGTCGGATCCGGCAAGACCGCCACCGTGGCCGCCCTCTGCCGGGCGCTGCGCGACGAGCTGTCCCTGGCCGTCGTCACCAACGACATCTACACGCGCGAGGACGCCGAGTTCCTGCTGCGCGAGGCGGTGCTGCCCCCGGAGCGGATCAGCGCCGTGGAGACCGGCGCCTGCCCGCACACCGCGATCCGGGACGACATCTCCGCCAACCTCGAAGCGGTCGAGGACCTGGAGGACGCGGTCGGACCGCTGGACCTGATCCTGGTGGAGTCCGGCGGGGACAATCTCACCGCCACCTTCTCCAAGGGACTCGTCGACGCGCAGATCTTCGTCATCGACGTGGCCGGCGGAGACGACATCCCCCGCAAGGGCGGACCCGGCGTCACCACCGCCGACCTGCTCGTCGTCAACAAGACCGACCTCGCGCCGTACGTCGGCTCCGACCTCGCGCGGATGGCCGCCGACGCCAAGGCGCAGCGCGGCGAACTCCCGGTCGTCTTCCAGTCGCTGCGCGGCGGGACCGGCGTGCGCGACGTCGCCGACTGGGTGCGGGCGCGGCTGGCCGCGTGGACGGTATGACCGGGACGACCGTACAGGCCGGCGCGCGCATCCTCGCGCGGCCCGACGGCCGGGGCGGGACGGCCCTGCCGGTCCTGGAAGGCGAGGGTCCGCTGGCGCCCCGGCGCGTCCGGGCGAGCGGCGCCGAGGCCCGTGTGATGCTCGTCGGCGCGATGAGCGGACCGCTGGGCGGCGATCGCCTCACCGTGGACGCGGACGTGGCCGAGGGCGCCCGGCTGCGGGTCGGGTCGGCCGCCGCCACCCTCGCGCTGCCGGGCCAGGCCGAGGGCGAGGCGCGCTACGACGTCCGGCTGACCGTGGCCGACGGAGCGGAACTGCACTGGCTCCCGGAGCAGTTGATCTCCGTCCGGGGCAGCGACCTCACCGTCACCACGCGCGTGGACCTCGCCGCGACCGCCCGGCTGGTGCTGCGTGAGGAACAGGTGCTCGGACGCGCCGGAGAGGAACCGGGACGGCTCGTCAGCCGTCTCGCCGTCCGGATCGCCGGCCGGTGCGTCCTGGACCAGGAGCTGGCCTGCGGGCCCGGAGCGCCCGGCGGCTGGGACGGGCCCGCCGTGCTGGCGGGCCACCGGGCGGTCGGGCAGATCGTCGTTGTCCGGCCCGAGTTCGCCGGACACCCGCCGCCCGCGCGCGTGTCCGGTGACGGCGCCGCCGTGGTCCCGCTCGCCGGGCCCGCCGCGCTGGTCACGGCCGTCGCGCCGGACGCCCTGCGGCTCAGGCGGCTGCTGGACGAGGGCCTGCGCGCCCTGGACTGACGCCCCACCGATCGAACACACTGCTCCGTTTATCGGATTGGCAAAGATCCCCCGCCGCCCCTGTTCCCGGGGAACGCACAGCCGCGAGGATCCCCCCGTACCTTTCGAAAAGCTGTACGGGGAGGGCCGACTTGAGGAAGACGATACTGCGGCGCAGGGCGGGGGCGCTCGGCGCGGCCGGCGCGCTCGTCACCGCGACGCTGATAGGCGGCGCCGTCACGGCGCCCACCGCGAGCGCGCGGCCCGCCGCGCCCGCCTGGTCCGGCCAGGACCGCGAAGCCCGCGGCGCGGCGATCGCCGCCGCCCGCGCCGCCGAGGCCGGCATCGACTGGCGGGACTGCCCCGCCGACTGGAACCTTCCCCAGCCGATCCAGTGCGGCTGGGTCACCGTGCCGCTCGACTACGCCAAGCCGTACGGCAAGCAGATCAAGCTCGCCGTCGACCGCGTCCGCAGCACCGGGACCAAGGACGAGCGGCAGGGCGCGCTCGTCTACAACCCCGGCGGCCCCGGCGGCTCCGGCCTGCGCTTCCCGGCCCGCGTCACCAACAAGAGCGCCGTCTGGGCGAAGGTGGCCAGGGCCTACGACTTCGTCGGCTTCGACCCGCGCGGCGTGGGCAAGTCCGCGCCCATCTCCTGCGCCGACCCGCAGGAGTTCGTCAAGGCGCCCAAGCTGGACCCGGTGCCCGACTCCGAGGCCGACAAGCTGGCCCAGCGCAAGCTGGCCCGCGAGTACGCCGAGGGCTGCTACGAGCGCAGCGGTGCCATGCTGCCGCACATGACCACGCCGAACACCGCGCGCGACCTCGACGTCATCCGCGCCGCGCTCGGCGAGAGGAAGCTCAACTACCTCGGCGTCTCCTACGGCACCTACCTCGGTGCCGTCTACGGCACCCTCTTCCCGGGCCATGTGCGCCGCATGGTCGTCGACAGCGTCGTCAACCCCTCCCGGGAGAAGATCTGGTACCAGGCCAACCTGGACCAGGACGTCGCCTTCGAGACCCGCTGGCGGGACTGGCAGGACTGGGTGGCCAAGAACGACGCCACCTTCCACCTCGGCGACACCCGCGCCGAGGTCCAGGCCCAGTGGCTGAAGCTGCGCGCCACCGCGAAGGAGAACCCCATCGGCGGGGTCGTCGGCCCGGCCGAGCTGGTCTCCTTCTTCCAGAGCGCCCCGTACTACGACTCCGCGTGGGTGCCGGTCGCCACCGTCTTCAGCAAGTACGTCGACGGTGACACCCAGGCGCTCGTGGACGCCGCCGCGCCCGACCTGTCCGACACCGCGGGCAACGCAGCCTCCGAGAACGGCAACGCCGTCTACACGGCCGTCGAGTGCGCCGACGCCAAGTGGCCCACCGACTGGCGGACGTGGGACCGGGACAACACCCGGCTGCACCGGGACCACCCGTTCCTGACCTGGTCCAACGCCTGGATGAATCTGCCGTGCGCCACCTGGCCGGTCAAGCAGAACACCCCGGTGGACGTCAGGACCGGCAAGGGTCTGCCGCCGGTGCTGATCGTCCAGTCCGAGCGGGACGCCGCCACCCCGTACGGGGGCGCCGTCGAACTGCACGAGCGGTTCGAGGGTTCCCGCCTGATCACCGAGCGCGACGCCGGGTCCCACGGCGTCACCAACCTGGTCAACCCGTGTGTCAACGACCGCGTGGACACCTACCTGCTCACCGGCGAGGTGGACAGCCGGGACGTGACCTGCGCCCCGCACGCCACGCCGAAGCCGTAGCCACGGCGCGGCACCGACCAGGGGGCGGCCGGTCGTACCGGCCGCCCCCTCTCACGACGTCACGCCTGTCACATGCGCCTCACGCGTCCTGGGCGGCGAGCCAGGCGTCCTCCGCCGCGTAGTCGAACAGATCGCCGTACGCCTGGACCATCTTCGGATACGCCTCCCGCCAGTCCCGGCCCGCCAGCCGCTCCCCGATCCAGGCGACGGTCTCCGGCAGCGTCTCGGCGTACCGGGTCACCGGGCGGTAGCCAAGCTCCCGTTCGGCGGCGTCCATGCCGCAGACCACCGGCGCCGGCACCGTCCAGGGTGTGCCGCCCACGCCGGGGGCGGGCGGTGGCCCGTCCACCAGCACGTCCTCCACGTCGCGTCCCATCACCGCGTCGATCGCCCGGGCGATCTCCGCCACGGTCGGCGCGTCGGGATCGACGGCGTTGAGGACCCGGCTGCCCGGCCGCGCGGCGGCCAGCCGGATCAGCTCCGCCACGGTGTGCACGCTCACCGGGTGGAACCGGCTCCGGCCGCCGAAGGCGAGGACGCGGCGGCGCCGCCCGTCGAGGTTGCGCTTGACGAAGTACAGTTCGCGCGGTGTCCGGCAGTGCGGCCCGTGGACCGCGCCCGCGCGCAGCAAGGTGGTGGGCACCCGGTCACCGGCGGCGAGCAGCTCCCGCTCCAGTGCCGCCTTGCGGGTGCTGTACGAGGTGTCGCCGGGCCGGACGGTGCGCTGGCCCTCGGTCAGCGGCACCGGATACTCGGGGAAGCCCTCCGGCTCGTGCTGGGTGTCGAAGCTCCGCCCCTCGCCGTCCTCGTAGACCGACACGCTGGAGATCACCACGGCCGACCCGATCCGACCGGCGAGCGACGTCAGCTGCCGCGCGTGCCGCGGCCCGAACGCCACCATGTCCACCACCACGTCGCAGCCGTCCCCCACCGCGGCGGCCAGGGCGGCGTCGTCCTCCCGGTCGGCCCGCACCACGCGCACGCCGTCCGGCCAGCCGCCGTCCCGGCCGCCCCGGCGCGAGAGGGCCGTCACTTCCCAGCCGTCCCGGGCCAGCACGCCCACCGCCACCCGCCCGATCTGTCCCGTCGCCCCCACCACCACCGCACGTGTCATACGGGGACCGTATGGGCGAGGCCGGGCGCCCGCCACACCCCTCTGCCGACAGCAGACCGCGCCGACCGGTGCCCGCGCCCGGAGCCGGGCGCGGGCCAGTGCCGCGGCACTAGTCGCGCTTGGGCCAGATGAGGCCCTGATCGGTCCAGAGGACGCCCTTGTTGCGGCAGAGGCAGAAGGGGTGGCCGATGGGGTCGGTGTACACGCGGAAGCCGTAGCCGTCGGGGCCGACGCAGTCCCGCTGCAGGGTCGCGCCGAGGGCCAGGACGCGGCGCTGTTCGGCCTCCATGTCGTCGACTTCGAAGTCGAGGTGGAACTGCTTGGGGTGCTCGCTGTCGGGCCACTGCGGGGCGCGGTAGTCCTCGACCTGGATGAAGGCCAGTTCGAGCTCGCCCAACTGGATGCCGGCCCAGTTCTCGTCACTGCCCTCCTTGACCGGGAGCCCCATCACCTCGGAGTAGAAGGCTGCCAGCTTCATCGTGTCCGGGCAGTCGATGATGAAGTCGGTTAGTCGTAGCATTCCGTGATCTTGCCACAAGATCAATTGGGCTGGACTGTGAGACAGGCCCCAGCCCAAACCAGACGGACACCAACGAATCAAACGCTCACTGGAAGGAAGAAGGAGGCCAACCCCTCCCCGAGATCGGGCGGCCTCCGGAGACGACAGTGGCCCGAGCGGGGCTGTGGTACGGCTGGCCGCGCCCTCTCGCCCTGACGGCCTAGCCGCGTGGCGTCCGCCGCGACCGGCTCCGCTTCGCCGCCCGCTCCCGCTCCGCCTCCTCGGCCTTGACGTCGGCCGCGTACCGGTCGACGTACTCCTGCCCGGACAGGGACAGGATCGCGGACATGATCTCGTCGGTGACCGCGCGCAGGACGGCCTTGTCATGGTCCATTCCGGCGTAACGGGAGAAGTCCAGCGGCTCGCCGAAGCGGATGGTCACGGGACGGACGCGCGGTACCACCTTGCCCGGCGGCTGCGCCTCGAACGTGCCGATCATCGCGCAGGGCACCACCGGTACCCCTGCCTCCAGGGCCATCACCGCCACGCCCACCTTGCCCTTGTACAGCCGGCCGTCGTGCGAGCGCGTCCCCTCCGGGTAGATGCCGAGCAGTTCGCCCCTGCCCAGCACCCCGAGCCCCTCCCGGACGGCGGCCTGCCCCGCCTCCTTGCCGGAACGGTCGACCGGGATCTGCCCGGCGCTGCGGAAGAACGCCGCGGTCAGCCGGCCCTTGAGGCCGGGCCCCGTGAAGTACTCGGCCTTGGCCAGAAAGGTGATCCGCCGCTTGAGCACGGCGGGCATGAGGAAATGGTCCGAGAAGGACAGATGGTTCCCGGCGACGATCGCCGCCCCCGACGACGGCACATGGTCCAGGCCCTCGATCCGGGGGCGGAAGACCAGCCGCAGCGACGGGCCCAGCAGCACGTACTTGAGCAGGTGGTAGAACACGGCTCGCTCCTCACTCCACCAGCTCCCCTCGGAACCGGCGTTTCCCCAGGTCAACCCCGAGGTGACCGACAGGGCCCGATGTGCACCTGCCGTCATCTGTAGCCAGGTTCGGGCGGTCTCATGCTGACCCATTGCCGAGTTGGCTGACGGGTGGTCAGGGCACGGGTCGCGTGGCCGCGCCCGACAGCGGCCCGGTCCCCTCACCGGGCGGCGTGCCACCCCGTGCACGGGAAGTCTTCAGGTCATAGTGGGGTGTCATGACCAACGAACCGATTGCCCCGCCTCGATCGGAGCCTCCGTCCGACGCCCCCGTCACCGGCAGGCCCGACCGCGCCCTGGTGGGGATCGGAATGGCCGCCGTCGCCGCCGTCGTGCTGTGGGCCTGGCTCGGTGACGAGTCGTTCGACAGGATCTCCTCCGCCGGCCTGGCGTGGGTCCTGGACAACTTCGGCTGGCTGTTCGTGGTCGCCGCGGACGTGTTCCTGATCCTGTGCTTGGTGATCGCGTTCGGCCGGTTCGGCCGGATCAGGCTGGGCAAGGACGACTCCGAACCGGAGTTCGGAAACCTCGCCTGGATCGCGATGATGTTCAGCGCGGGCATGGGCATCGGTCTCATGTTCTATGGCGTCGGAGAGCCGCTCACGCACCATCTGGAGCCGCCTCCCGCCAGCGATGTGCGAGCCCGGTCCGCCGAATCGGCGCGTACGGCCCTGGAGTACTCGTTCTTCCACTGGACGCTCACCCCGTGGGCGATCTACGGCATCGCGGGGCTCGCCCTGGCCTACGCCGGTTTCCGCAAGGGGCGCGGAAACCGCTTGAGCGCCGCGTTCGTGCCGCTCCTCGGGGGCCGGCGGGCGGCGTCCTGGCAGGGCAAGGTGATCGACCTGCTCGCTGTGTTCGCGACCGTCTTCGGCACGGCGACGAGCCTGGGCCTGGGGGCATTGCAGGTCGCCAAGGGGTTCGACCTCACGACAGGGGTCACCGCCACCCGAACCACGGAACTGATCATCATCGCCGCCTTGTCGGCGGCGTTCGTCGTCTCCGCCTTCTCCGGTCTGCACCGGGGCATCAAGTGGCTGTCGACGCTGAACATCGCGCTGGCGGCGGGCCTGATGGTGTTCGTCTTCCTGCTCGGTCCGACCGTCTACATCCTGGACACGATCCCGGCGTCCGTCGGCGGCTACCTGCAGAACCTGCTGCCGATGGCCACCCGGACCGGCGCCTTCTCCGACCGTGCCTGGCTGGGTGCCTGGACGATCTTCTACTGGGCCTGGTGGCTGTCATGGGCACCGTTCGTGGGGACGTTCATCGCCCGTATCTCTCACGGCCGCACCATCCGCGAGTTCCTCATCGGTGTACTGCTGGTGCCCAGCGGCGCGACCGTCGTCTGGTTCTGCGTGATGGGCGGCACAGCCCTCCGGCTGGAGTCGACCGGGGAGGCGGACCTCGCGGACGCGATGCGGGACGGCGCTGAGGCGTCACTGTTCGCCATGCTGGACGCGCTGCCGATCGGCGCGGTCACCTCCTTCCTCGCGATGGTCCTGGTCATGACCTACTTCATCACCAGCGCCGACTCGGCGTCGCTGGTGATGGGCTCTCTGACCAGCCGCGGCGTGCTCCACCCGCCGTCGTGGCTCGTCGTGATGTGGGGCGTGCTGATGGCGGCGGTGGCGGCGGTACTGCTGGTGGTAGGCGGGCTGGACTCGCTGCAGACGGCGACCATCCTGGTGGCACTGCCGTTCGTGGTCGTCATGCTGATGCTGTGCTGGGCGCTGCTGAAGGAGCTACGACAGGACCCCGGCGCCGGACCCGCCCGGCATCACGCGCTGCACGGATTGCGGGACGTGGTACGGACGATGGTCGGTGATGCCGTCACGGATCAGAGCCTGGCCCGCCATCATCGGCTGCGGCGGGCGGCGAGGGCTCGCGCGGAATCCGACGACGAAGCCTGACGGCGACCTGAGGGGAGCGAACGCGGAGTCGACGGCGGCGGGCCGCGCCTGCCAGACCTCCAGGGGCACACGCACCCGCCACCAGGGCAAGAGGAGGAGAACGGCCAGCCGGTGCCGCCCCGGTTCGCCTGTTTCCACGACGGGCCGGCTGCCGGCCGTCTTCGCCGGCCGGCCGCGCGTGTTCTCGGTACCGGCTCCGGCCAGGCGCCGCGGGGAAGGCCAGCACACGGTCACCGCCGCCTCCACGTCCCTTGTGGTCGCGGACGGTGGCGGCGGGGCCGGAACGACGGACAGGGCGGTGCCGGGCCGGTGGGGGGCTCAGGCGGTGCCGACGCCCGCCTGAGCGGCCGGCGTGCTCCGCTCGGCCGTCGAGTCCAGGTGGGCCAGGAGCGCGCGGGCGCCCCGGACGGCGAGGGCGACGGAGGTCAGTGTGGGATTGCAGGCGGTGGCGGTGGGGATGACGTTGTTGCCGGCGACCCACAGACCGCGGGTGTTCCAGACCCGGCTGTGACTGTCACAGACACTGGTGCCGTCGTCGGCGGGGCCCATGCGCGTGGTGCCCTGGTAGTGCAGTGAGCTGCCCGCGGGCAGCAGGAGTGGGCTGTCGTCCAGGGGGATGCCCACGGCGGCCCCCGCTTCGGCGACCGCCTCCTTGGCCTGTTCGATGGCGGCCAGGTCGCGGTCGCTGTAGCGGTAGTGGATGCGCAGCGCGGGCAGCCCGCGAGCGTCGGCCGCGGTGTCGGTGAACTCGACGCGGTCGTCCGGGCTGATGTCCTTGGCGCAGAACCAGCCCAGTCCGACGATGGCGCCGGGCTCGACGTCGGTGCCGTCGGCGAGCGGGACGGGGGAGGCGTCGAGTTGCATCACCTGGCCGTGGAAGGGGTGCGCGTCGGTGTACGGCACCCAGCTGACGCCGCTCTGGGCGACGATGGCACCGTCCTCGTCACGGGTGCGGCCGGTGACGGCGCGGTGGGCGGCGACGACGTCGTCGGGCAGCCGGACGGCGTAGACGATCTGCGGCTGGTCGTTGAGGTAGCGGCCCAGCGCGGGCGGGCGGACGCCGGAGGCGTGCAGCAGCTGCGGTGTGCGCAGGGCGTCCGCGGCGATGACGACCGCCCGCGCGGACACCCTCCTCTCCTCACCGGTGGCCAGGTCGCGCACGACGATCCCGGTGGCGGTGTCTCCGTCCAGGACGACCCGCAGACACAGGCACCGATCGGCGATGTCGACGCGCTCGTCCGCCGCCGCCCGGCCCAGGATCACGTCGGTGCCGCTCCAGGTGTGGGCGCCGTCGGAGCGGGTGGTGACGGCCAGCGGCATGGGGGCCACTCGTCGATGAGGGGGCCGGCCCGCGTCGAAGAGCGCGGCCAGCCGGCGGCGTACCTCGTCGGCGAAGGGGGCGTGGTCGAAGGCGTGGGCGTCGACGCGCAGAAGCTGCTCGGCGCGGGAGAGATGGGCGTCCATCTCGGCGTCGGGGATGAAGCCGATGCGTTCACCGCCGCCGGGCCGGGGGCAGGCGCCGGTCCAGTGCGCGCCCATGCCGCCGACGTTGGTCGAGAGGGCGGCCGCGGGCAGGTCGGGCGCCTCCAGCAGGCGGGTGCCGGGACGCCCGGCCGGCCCGGGGCCTTCCGACGCGCGTTGCGCGCGGGCGCGCTCCGCGGAATCGGCGATGTTCTTGACGTGGGTGCCGGGAGGATCGGTCAGGCGCGGGCCGGCGTCCAGCAGCAGGATGCGTGCGGTGGGGTGCCGGTCGTACACCTCGCGTACGTAGGCGCTGCCGGTGGGACCGCTGCCGACGACGACGAGGTCGTAGGAAGGGTGACGGGGGAGGGACACGGTGCGGCTCCGGAGGGGGAGGGGAGAGAGCGGGGTCAGCCGGTGACGAGGGGGCGCAGGGTGTGGTGGGCGATGGCCAGGCCCCGGCAGACCTTCTCCGGGGTGCCGCCCCACAGCGGGTCCTCGTGTTCGACGGAGAGGGTGCCGGTGAAGCCGGCCTCGTACAGCCGGTCGACGACGCGGGTCCAGTCGACCTGGCCGCGGCCGGGCACCCGGTAGCGCCACCAGCCGGTGGCCCACGGGTCGCCGTGCTTGGCGGTCGTGCCGAAGAACCCGAAGCGGTTGCGGGCGAGCGGGTCCAGTTCGATGTCCTTGGCCTGGGCGTGGACGATCCGGTCGGCGTACGGCGTGATGGTGGCCAGCGGGTCGATGCCGAGCCACATCAGATGCGACGGGTCCCAGTTGAGGTACAGGCCGAGGGAGAACATCCACTCCCACAGCTCAGGGGAGTAGGCGATGTTGCCGGGGTGGCCGTCGGGGTGCCAGCCCTCCATCACGCAGTTCTCGATGATCAGCTTCACATCGCGTTCGCCGGCGTACTCGACGAGTTCGGGCAGGACCCGTTCCGCCTCGCGCTGGTTCTCGGGCACGCTGCGGGACGGGTCACGGCCGATGAACGTCCCCACGTACGGCACGCCGAGCGCCTGCGCGGCGTCGATCGCGTGCCTGAGGTGGGTACGGATCTCTTCGCGCCGCCCGGGGTCGGGGTGGAGGTTGTTCTCGTAGTAGGCCAGGGCCGAGATCCCGATCCCGCTCTCCCCCGACAGCCGCTCCACGCGCTCGCGTTCCCGCGCGTCGAAGTGCGCGACGTCGATGTGCGCCGCCTCGAAGTCGCGTCCGCCGGTGCCGGGCCAGACGGCGACCTCCAGACGCTCGTAGCCGGTCTTCGCGGCCCAGCCGGCGACGCGTTCCAGCGGCCAGGCGGGCAGGCAGGCGGTGAGCATGCCGAGCTTCATGCGGGGATCTCCGTCCAGGTGGCGTCGGCGGCGGCCGAGTCGAGCACGGCCTGGGTCAGCCGGGCGGCCCGCAGCCCGGCGTCGAAGGTGGGCAGGCCGTCAGGGCTCTCGCCGCGGACGGCGGCGTAGGTGTCGGCGACGAAGTCGGCGAAGCACTCGTGGTAGCCCTGGGGGTGTCCGGCGGGCAGCGCGTCCGGCCGGCCTCCGGCGCGGGCGGGGTCGCGCGTCAGCGTGCGGTTGGCGTCCTGGCCGCCGACCCAGAGGCTTTCGGGTTTCTCCTGGTCGAAGACGTAGCTGGCGTCGGGGCCGTCGAAGGAGAACCACAGCCGGTTCTTGCGTCCGGCGCTGGCCTGGCTGATCACCAGGGAGCCCAGCGCCCCGCCGTCCGTCCGGAAGGAGATCACGCCGCCGTCCTCGGTGGCCGACGGGCGCCCCGCGCGCACGGGGTGGGCGTTGCCGAGCATGGCCTGCACCGCCGTGATGCGCTGTCCCGTGACGAACTCCATCAGGTCGCACCAGTGGATGCCGATGTCACCGAAGGCCCGGCTTCCGCCGCCCCGGGCGGCGTCCGTCCGCCAGTTGTCGGCGTCGGGCGCGGCGAGCCAGTCCTGGAGATAGGAGCCGTGCAGCAGCCACGGACCGCGGCCGCCGGCGCCGATCAGCGCACGCGCCAGCCGTACCGAGGCGTAGAAACGGTAGACGAACGGCACCGTGGCCACGCGTCCCGTGTGCGCCGCGAGGCCGGCCAGGTCGGCCGCCTCCTTCACGGAGACGGCCAGGGGCTTCTCGCAGATCACGTGCTTGCCGGCCTCCAGCGCCCGCCGGGCCATGTCGTAGTGCAGGTGGTTGGGCGTGCAGACGTGGACGACGTCCACGTCGGAGGCCAGGACCTCCTCGAACGCGGCGGGCTCGGCGCCCGGTAGGGAACCGGCCAGTTCCCCGGCCCGCTTGCGCGTACTGCCGACGACCAGGCGCACGCGGCCGCTCGCCGCTGTCACGGCGCGGGCGTGCACGGATCCCATGAACCCCGTGCCCACGACGGCGGCTTGGATCTGCTGCGTCATGGCAGCCTCCGGCTTCTCCCTGGGAACAATGCCCGACACTATTGCACGTGACATGCAAAAGTCGTCAAGGGTGTGCTCCGTCACGGCAGAAGTGCGGAATGATGTCGCCATGTCACGTCGACCGCCCACCGCCATCGATCAGTACGAGGCTCTCTCCACTGTGGTGCGCCTGGTGCGCCGGAACCGTGCGCGCACCCGCCCGGAGCTCGGCGCGGCCGCCCTGCTGGGGCGGACCGTCATCTCCCAGCGGGTGGAGGAGGCCATCGAGCTCGGGCTGCTCGAGGACGCCGACGTCGGCCCGTCGAGCGGCGGCCGGGCGCCCAGGCGGCTGCGGTTCAGGGCCGAGGAGGGGCTCGTGCTGTCCGCGGTCCTCGGCGCCGCCGCACTCGATGTGGCCGTCACGGATCTGGACGCCCGGGTGCTGGAACACCGCCATCTGGAATGGCCGGTCGCCCGTGGCCCCGAGGAGACCCTCGGCTTCCTCGGTGACCAGTTCGCGGGCCTGCTCAAGGAGCGTGACCCGGGGCGGCTGTGGGCCGTGGTGATCGGTGTTCCCGGCCCCGTGGAGTTCGCCACGGGCCGGCCCTCGCAGCCGCCGATCATGCCCGGCTGGGACGGATTCGACATCCGCGGCCGGCTCCAGGACCGCCACGGCGTGCCGGTCTGGGTGGACAACGACGCCAATCTGCTCGCCCTCGGCGAGGCCAGGAGCACCGGCCTGGACGACGACCAGCACCTGATCTTCGTGAAGGCCGGCACCGGTATCGGCGCGGGCGTCGTCAGCCGGGGCCGCGTCCACCGCGGCAGCAAGGGCGCCGCGGGCGACATCGGTCATGCCCGGGTCCTGGAGGACAACTCCGTCATGTGCCGGTGCGGACGTACGGGCTGCCTGGAGGCGGTCGCGGGCGGCTGGGCGCTGGCCCGGGACGCGGTGAGCGCCGTGCACGAGGGCCGCAGCCGCTTCCTGGCCGACGTCCACCGCGCCGCCGGCGAGATCACACCGGCCGACATCGGCCGCGGTGTCGTGGCGGGGGACGCGTGGTGCCTGACCGCCGTGGCGCGGGCCGCCGAGCGCATCGGCAGCCTGATGGCCGCGCTCGTGAACTTCTACAACCCCGACTGCCTGGTCTTCGGCGGCGGCGCCGTCACCGGCGGGGACACCTTCCTCCGCGTCGTCGACCACACCGTACGCAGCAGGGCCCTGCCCCTGGCCTCGGCGGATCTGGTCATCCGGGCCTCGGCGGCGGGCGACACCGCGGGCGTCGTGGGCGGCGCCCACCTCGCCGTCGAGACCCTCCTGTCCGCGGACGCGCTCGCCGCGTGGGCGCCGGGCGGAAGGCCGTCCGCGGTGGAGCCGGCCCGCCTTGTCGGCGGCGTGTGAGACGTCGGCGGCCGCTGCGCATCCGGCGGCGGCCGAGGCGGATGGCTCGGCCGTCCGCCATCGGCAATGACTATGCCGGCCCTATGGATGACTCGAAACCATTGACTTATGTCTGCGACGTGCATAAGTTCCGTCGACAGTGAGCGGACTCCGGACGAGATCCGCCGCAGTCCTCGGCAGCCGCCCGCAGTCCCCCGCCTTCCGTGCGTCGTGGCGGCATGCCCTCTGCCTCCCGAAGGGACTCGACGATGAGTGCCGTGCCCTCCCCCGCCACCGCCGCCACCACCACGTCCCCCGCCCCGCTGCCCCCGCCGGGCAAGGCCGCCCAGTTCGGCTACGGCCTCGGTGACCTGGCGTCCAACCTGACCTGGACCACGCTGACGGCGTTCCTGCTGTACTACTACACCGACGTCGCCGCCCTGACCGCCGCCACCGCCGGCACCATTCTGCTGGTCGGCCGGATCGCGGACGCGGTCATCGACCCGGTGGTCGGCCTGGCCGTCGACCGCACCCGCAGCCGCTTCGGACGCGCCCGCCCCTACCTGATCTTCGCCGCACCCCTCCTCGGCGTCGTCTTCGTCCTGGCCTTCTCCTCGCCCGGCAGCGGCACCACGGCGGTGGTCTGGGCGGCGATCACCTTCATCGCCGTCGGCATCAGCCACTCGCTCGTCAACGTCCCCTACGGCGCGATGCTGCCGATGCTGACCGACGACACGGACACCCGCCTGAAGATGAGCGGCTACCGGTTCGTCGGCGCCTCCATGGGGCTGATCGCCGTCTCGGTCGCCGTCATGCCGCTCGTCGGCGCGCTGGGCGGCGACGACCGGGGCCGCGGCTTCACCGGCATGGCGCTGGTCCTCGGCACGGTCGGCACACTGCTCTACTGGATCGTCGCCCTGCTGTGCCGCGAACGCCCCGCCGCAGCCGCTCCCCGGGAGGCCACCACCCGGCGCGCGCTCGCGTCGCTGCCGGGCAACCGTCACTGGCTCGGCGTGAGCGCCGCCTCGCTCGTCGCCTTCGTCCGCCTGGGCGTCATCACCGCGGGCGCCGTCTTCTACGCCCGCGAGGTTCTCGACGACGCCTGGGCCACCAGCTACATCCTGCTCGCGTTCTCCCTGTCGGCCCTGGTCGGTGCCCTCGTCACCCCCTGGGTCCTGCGCCGCACCGGCAAGCGCCGCGGCGTCAACATCGGCCTCGCCGCCACGGCGGCCCTGTACGTCCTCCTCTTCTTCCTGGACGGGCAGCCGATGGTGTTCCTCGCCGTCTTCCTGTTCGCCAACCTGCTCGGCGGCTTCGGCTTCGTCGCGGCTCCGGCGCTCGTCTCGGACACCATCGACCACCACGAAACCCTCACCGGCCGCCGCGACGAGGGCCTGCTGTACGCCGGCTACAGCTTCGCCACCAAGGTGGGCACGGCGCTCGGCGGCTCCCTCTTCGCCTGGGCACTGGCCTGGGGCGGCTACCGCGCCGACCACGTCTCCGCCCAGGCGAGCCAGGCCATCGAGTGGGCCTTCATCGGACTTCCCGCCGCGCTCTGCCTGGTACAGGCGGCCTGCATGGCCCTCTACGGCCTGGAAGACCGCAAGGACTGAGCCCGGCCCGAGCCCGCCCACCACCGCACCCCGTCACACCCCGTCACGAAGGACGACCATGCTCGAACGCGCCCTCATCCAGCAGCGCGGATTCCGCAACACCACCGATGCCACCGGCGTCACGGGCTTCCAGCTCCTCCTGCGCAACCCCAACTACCGCGGCGTCGCCGGCAGTCTCGTCGACGGTGCCGAGGTGACCGTCGACGGACACACGTTCCCGCGCGAAGCCCAGCGCTGGACGCTCCAGGGCCGCACGTTCACCCTCGACGAACTGCGCGCCTCCACCGACGTACGCTGGCAGCTGGACGAGCCCGCCACGCTCTCCGTAACCCACCCGGGCGGCCTGAGCGCGGGCATCCACCGCATCGAGGTCGCGGTCCGCCTGCGCCGGCCGTACATTCCCGAGGTCGCCGGACCGTCCGTGTTCCGCTCCTCCACCACGGCCACGATCGTCCCCGACGCGGACGGTACCCCGCACGGGCCGCGCTACGGCGTCTCCCTCTACAGCTACTCCGGCGACCTGTACACGTCGATGACGCTCCAGGACGCCATGGCCGACATCGCCGACCTGGGCGCCACCGGCATCGAGATCCTCGGCGAAGGCAACATCCCCGGCTACCCGCATCCCGACCCGGACTGGACCGACACCTGGCACCGGCTTCTGGACCGGTACGGACTCACGCCGACGAACTACGGGTCGTGGGTCGACACCGCCATGTGGCACGACCGCGACCTCACCCCCGAGGAGGGCCGCGAACAGCTCGAACGCGACCTCCGTCTGGCCAAGCTGCTCGGGTTCACCTCGATCCGCCCCAAGTTCGGCGTCGTCACGCCGGAACTGGACCCGCACCCCATCTGGCGGCCCGCCGTGGAGCGGGTCCTGGACCTCGCGGCCGACCTCGACATCGTCATCTGCCCCGAGATCCACAGCCCCACCCCGATCAAGCACCCCGTCACACAGGGCTACCTCGACTTCATCGACCGGACCGGCAGCGACCACTTCAAGCTGCTCATCGACACCGGCATCTTCCAGACGGCTCCGGTCGACGACGGCCACGAGGGCTTCGAGGGCAAGAAGCGCCCGGCTTTCCTGGAACCCCTGGCCGTCCCCCTGTCCGACCTCGCCGAGGTGCTGCCGCACGTGCACTTCATCCAGGCGAAGTTCTTCGAGATCGACGACCGGCTCACCGACCTGCACATCCCCTGGCACGGCATCATCGCCACCCTGCGGGCGGGGGGCTGGCGGGGCTGGCTCTCCAGCGAGTACGAGGGGCGGCGCGAGCCCTACCGAGGACGAGATCAGGTCCGCCGCCAGCACGCCCTGCTCCGGTCCCTGAGCGGGAGCGCCGGCCTGGGATGACGTCCGGTAGGGCGTCCGGCCGGTCACGCTTCAGGCGGCCTCCGCCCGCCCCTCGTTCGACGCGGCCGTCGGCCGGGCGACCGGTTTCCGCGCTCCGCCCTGCACCAGCCGGAGATGGCGCCGTCCGCGTGCGTGCCGGGGCACCGGGGACGGCGCGGACAGCCAGTCCTCGACACGGTCCACCAGCAGCAGCGTCAAGGCCAGCGTGGGCAGCAACAAGACCGCTACGACGATCACGATGACGCGTCCCTTCCTCGGCAGGCGGCCCCGACCGGGTGCCCGCCTCACCGAGCGCACCAACCATGGCGTGTAAGGGCCGTGTAAAGGTCGGCACCCCGTGACGGCAGGCGTTGCCGTCACGACAAGGCAGGCGGTTCCCGCGCTGTGTCCGGCGCCGGGTTCCGGCGCCCGAGGCCAGGGCCGGGACGATCGCCCCGGCCCTGGCGCCTCGGCGGCCGAGCCCGGTCCGTCGGCACCGCGCGCCGGACCCTAGGGCAGGGTCCATTTCTGGTTGGGGCCGGTGTGGCAGGTCCACAGGTGGACGGGGGTGCCGTCGTTCCAGGTGGCGCCGGAGGCGTCGAGGCACTTGCCGGACGGGGGGTTGCGGAGGGTGCCGTCGGGGTGGGGGAGCCATCGCTGTGCGCCGGTGTCGTTGCAGGTCCACAGCTGGATCCTGGTGCCGTCGGCGGTACCGGCCGCGGAGAGGTCCAGGCACTTGCCGAGGGCTTTGAGGGTGCCGTCGCCGGTCGTGGTCCATTGCTGGGCGGGGGTGTCGTTGCAGGACCAGATCTGGACCTCGGTGCCGTCCGCGGTGTTCCCGCCGTCCACGTCCAGGCACTTGCCGTTCACGCCCCGCACCGCACCGGTACGCGGACCGGGCTGCGGGGTGCCGCCCGGCTGCTGGACGCGGATGTCGCGGAACGCCACGTCGTCGCCGTCACCGTGGTTCTGGATGCCGATGTGGCCCTGCCGCAGGCTGCGCGCCGGGTCCGTGTTGGTGAAGTCGTTGATCCTCCGCCCGTTGAGGAAGACCTCCAGCCGTTCGCCGGTGACCCTGATCTCGTACGTGTTCCACTCGCCCGGCGGATTGAGGGCCGCGTCGCGCGCGGCGACGTCCGCCGACCGGAAGCCGTAGACGGAGCCGGTGGTGCGGTCGGGCGTGTCCGTCGCGTCGATCTGGATCTCGTACCCGTGGTTCACGGCCGACCACGGGTCGTCGGAGGCCGGGAAGCCCACGAACACGCCCGAATTGTCGTCGCCGTGCGCCTTCCAGTCCAGTTTGAGGGAGTAGTCGCCGGTGAACTCCTTCGCGGCGTACCACAGCATCCCGAGGCCGCCGGTGGAGGTGAGCGTGCCGTCGGCGAGGGTGAACCCGCCGGGGCCGGCCTGTCGCCAGCCGGTGGTGCCGGTGCCGTCGAACAGGGGCGTATAGCCCGTCTCGGGGCGGCAGTCGGCCTCGGTCATGCCGGCGGCCCAGCGGATGCCGCCCAGCAGGTGCCGGCGGAAGGCGGGCTCGGTGAAGGACTCGTCGGTGTGGCCGCCGCCCGTGTAGAAGGCGCGGCCGCCCCGGTAGTCCTTGCACCAGGCGATCGGGTGGTCCCCGGACATCGTGCCGCCCGTGTAGCTCGACTCGTCCAGGGAGGCCAGGACGTGGGCGGTCGTGCGCGGATTGGTGCGGTAGTCGTACCACTCGTCGGTGCGCTGCCAGGCGCCGCCCAGGTGGGCGGTGGCGTCGTGCGCCCGGTCCTCGACCTCGACGGTGGCGGACTGGACGGCGGGATGGGAGCGGAACCAGGCCCCGGCCAGCCCGCCGTAGAACGGCCAGTCGTACTCGGTGTCGGCGGCGGCGTGGATGCCCACATAGCCTCCGCCGCCCTGGATGTACTGCTCGAACGCCGTCTGCTGGGTGCCGTTCAGTACGTCGCCCGTCGTGGAGAGGAAGACCACCGCCCGGTACCGGGCGAGGTTTGTGGTGGTGAACGCCTGGCCGTCCTCGGTGGTGTCGACGGTGAAGTGGTGCGCGGCGCCCAGCTCCCGCAGGGCGGTGATCCCGTCGTCGATGGAGGAGTGGCGGAAGCCCGCCGTCCGGGAGAAGACCAGGATCCGGTACGCCGGGTCGGCCGCGGCGGACGCGGTGCGGGGTGCGCGCGTCGCGGTGTCCGCCGGGGCGGGCTGGGCCCAGGCCTGCGGTGCGGCGCACAGCACGGCACCGGCGAACAGCAGGGCAGCCGCCTTCAGTTGCTCGCGCATGGGTGTGCCTCCTTTCGGTCGCTCGGGGCTAGGGGAGGGTCCATTTCTGGTTGGGGCCGGTGTGGCAGGTCCACAGGTGGACGGGGGTGCCGTCGTTCCAGGTGGCGCCGGAGGCGTCGAGGCACTTGCCGGACGGGGGGTTGCGGAGGGTGCCGTCGGGGTGGGGGAGCCATCGCTGTGCGCCGGTGTCGTTGCAGGTCCACAGCTGGATCCTGGTGCCGTCGGCGGTACCGGCCGCGGAGAGGTCCAGGCACTTGCCGAGGGCTTTGAGGGTGCCGTCGCCGGTCGTGGTCCATTGCTGGGCGGGGGTGTCGTTGCAGGACCAGATCTGGACCTCGGTGCCGTCCGCGGTGTTCCCGCCGTCCACGTCCAGGCACTTGCCGTTCACGCCCCGCACCGCCCCGGAGCGGGTGCCGCCGTCGCCGGTGGTGAAGGAGAACTCGTCCACGTCGAACAGCGCGCCGCCGCCGCCCTTGAAGACCAGGTACAGGGTGGTGGTGCCGGCCGGCCGGCTGCCGAGCGCCGTGCTCACGTCCCGGAAGGTCTCCCAGCCGCCGGTGACGGGTACGGCCACGGCGCCCAGCAGGGTGCCGGCGGGCGAGCCCGCCCGTACCTCGATGGTGCCGCCGGCGCCGGCGGAGGAGACCCGGGCGGTGAACGTCCGGGCGTCGTCCAGCGCGTACGGTGTGAAGGAGATCCAGTCGCCGTTGTCGATGTGGCCGACCGTCCGGCCGCCGTGCGCCGGGGCGTGGGCGACGACCTGGACGCCGGAGGAGCCGCCGTGGTGCTCGGCCTGCCGGTGGCTGGGCTGGGTGATGTGCTGGTCGTGCGTGGTCAGCGCGGGCTGGCCGCCGGCGCCCCGGTCGGTGTACTCGGCGTCGACGACGCCGAAGATGTTGGCGTTGGGGTCGTGTTCGCCGTCCGCCAGGGTCTGGAGGGTGCCGGAGCAGCCGGTCGCCGAGGTCTGCGGGTGGCCGTGGCTGTCGTGTCCGACGATGAAGGTCACCCTGACCCGGGAGCAGTCGATCGTGCCGTCCTCGGGGTCGGTCACCGTGACCTTGAACGGGATGGCGTCACCGAAGTCGCGGATGCGGCCGTCGACGGGCAGGTCCAGCCGGACCGAGGGCGCGGTGTTGCCGACCGTGACGAGGACCGAGGCCGTCGCCCGCTTTCCGGTGGCGTCGGTGACCGTGAGGGTGGCGGTGTACCGGCCGTTGGCGGTGTACGTGTGGGTGGGGCCGGCGGCGGTGGAGGTGGCGCCGTCGCCGAACGCCCAGGCGTAGGAGAGCGCGTCGCCGTCCGCGTCGGAGCTGCCGGCGGAGGAGAAGGCGACGGTGAGCGGGGCTGTGCCGGAGGTCCTGTCGGCCTCGGCCCGGGCGACGGGGGCGTGTCCGCCGGTGACGTGCTCGATGCGGTACAGCGCGGAGTTGGCGTCGCCGTTGAAGTAGCCGGTGCCGTAGTCCAGGACGTACAGCGCCCCGTCCGGGCCGAAGGCCATGTCCATCACCTGGGTGCCGCTCCAGGGGAAGGCGTCGATCGACTGCACGGTGCCGTCGCCGCCGGTGCCGATCCGCTTGATCCAGCGGCGGCCGAACTCCCCGGCGAAGAAGTCCCCGTCGTACTCCTGCGGGAACTTCACCTCGGACGCCGAGGCGGCGTCGTAGCGGTAGACGGGACCGCCCATCGGCGACTCCGAGCCGCTGCCGAACTCCGGCACCGAGCCGCCGTCGTAGGGGAGCCAGGCGGGCTGGGCGGGCGGCAGGCCGGTCAGCCCAGTGTTGCGCGGGGAGGTGTTCCGCGGCGCCGCGCAGTCGAACTTCGCGCCCGGGGCGGAGGAGGCGAAGTCCCAGTCCGTGTAGGCGTCGTTCCTGCCGGTGCAGTAGGGCCAGCCGTAGTTGCCCGCCTTGGTGATCCGGTTGAACTCGACCTGCCCGGCCGGTCCGCGAGAGGCACTGGCCGTACCGGCGTCGGGTCCGTAGTCGCCGAGGTGGACGATGCCGGTCGCCTTGTCGACGCTCATCCGGAACGGGTTGCGGAACCCCATCGCGTAGATCTCCGGGCGGGTCCTGGCGGTGCCCGGCGGGAAGAGGTTGCCGCTCGGGATCGTGTACGAGCCGTCCGCCTGGACCTTGATGCGCAGCACCTTGCCGCGCAGGTCGTCGGTGTTGCCCGACGAACGCTGGGCGTCGTAGGCGGGGTTGCGGGAGGCGCGCTCGTCGATGGGGGTGTAGCCGTCGGAGGCGAACGGGTTGGTGTCGTCGCCCGTCGACAGGTACAGGTTGCCCTGCGCGTCGAAGTCGATGTCGCCCCCGACGTGGCAGCAGATGCCGCGGGAGGCCGGCACGTCGAGGATCTTCTTCTCGCTCGCCGTGTCCAGGGTGCCGTCGGCCCTCAGCACGAACCGGGACAGCCGGTTGACCCCGTCGAACGGCGTGAAGTCGGCGGCCGTGCCGCTGGCCGGGGCGTCGCCGGCCGGGGTGTTCAGCCGGGGCGCGTAGTAGAGGTAGACGAAGCGGTTGGAGGCGAAGCCGGGATCTGCGGCGACGCCTTGGAGCCCTTCCTCGTCGTGACTGTAGACGTCGAGCTTGCCCGCGACTTTCGTGGTGCCGGCGGCGTCGGTCAGCCGCAGCGTCCCGTCGCGCGAGGTGTGCAGCACCGAACGGTCGGGGAGCACCGCGAGCGTCATCGGCTCGCCCGTCTCGGCGACGCCCTTGGCGAGCGTGACCTGCTGGAACTCCGCTGCGGCCGGCGCGACCGGGCCGTCGCCCCGGTCCGCCGCCACCGCCGGGGCCGGGGGGAGGAGGCAGCCCGCGGCGCACAGGGCCGCGAGGGCGAGCGAGCGAAGGCCACGGGTACGTCCTGGTCCTGGCTGTCTTGTGCGCACAGGTGTCTCCCTGGGACGGGGGCGACGGCAGGCGGCGTCCGGCCTGCCGGGGAGTACGGGGCGCGCGCCGCCGCGCCGTGTGGAGCGGGCGTGCAGAAAGGGGCGTGCGGCACAGGGGAGCGGAACACCGGCCGACCTATGGTTGACCGGGTCACATCAAGCGAAGCTAGCGGCGTTCGCCGAGGGGCGTAACCCCTTCCGCGCCAGTACTCCACGCTTTTTCCCCGGCCGGGACAAAGTGCCGGTCGCGCGGGTGCCCGGACGGCCGGGAACGCCCCGGGCCGGGGTGGGGCCCCGGCAAGCGGTGCCCGGTAGGCTCGCCCCTATGCGGATCGCCGTCTCCTCCGACATGGACGAACCCGTGGCCCGCCTCCTCGTCGAGGAGCTGCGCCGGCGCGGCCACGAGGTGCTCCCGCACGGCGCGCTCCGCCCCGGCGAGGACAGCCAGTGGGCGGTGTGCTCCGAGCGGGCGGCCCGGGACGTGGCCGCCGGGACGGCCGACCAGGCCGTGGTGTGCTGCTGGACCGGGACCGGCGCGTCGATCGCCGCCAACAAGGTGCCGGGCGTCCGGGCGGCCCTGTGCGCCGACGCCTACACGGCGGACGGCGCGCGCCGCTGGAACGACGCCAACGTGCTCGCCCTCAGCCTCCGGCTGACCTCCGAACCGCTGCTCAGGGAGATCCTCGACGCCTGGTTCGCGGGCACGGCCGGCGACGAGGCGGAGGACCGGGAGAACGTGGCGCACGTGGAGCGGCTCGACCGGGGCCGAGCCGCTCCGTAGCGGGACGGGGCCAGGGACTCTCGTCCGGATCATGCCGGGCTCGCGGGGCCCGGCACCGCGCCTCGCCGCGTCGTCGGTTGCCGTGGCTCCGCCCTGGCGCCCTCCTCCGTCTTGCGACGCACGGCACCAGACCCCGCTCCCCGGTCCGGCCCGGCCCGAACGGAAGACCCTAGGCGGCCAGCACCTTCTCCAGCGTCCCGAGGGCGTGCCGCAGCTCGTCGTCGGTGACGGTCAGCGGCGGCGCCAGGCGGATGGTGGACCCATGGGTGTCCTTGACCAGAATGCCCTCCCGCATCAGCCGCTCGCTGACCTCGCGGCCGGTGCCGAGGGCCGGGTCGACGTCGACGCCCGCCCACAGGCCGCGCGCCCGGAAACCGACGACGCCCTTGCCGAGCAGGGCCGTCAGCCCTTCGCGCAGCACCGCGCCCAGCCCGGCCGCCCGGCGCTGGAACTCGCCGGTCTCCAGCAGCTCCACCACCGCCGTGCCGACCGCCGCGGCCAGCGGATTGCCGCCGAACGTCGAGCCGTGCTCGCCCGGCCGCAGCACCCCCAGCACCTCGCGCCGGCCGACCACCGCCGACACCGGCACGATCCCGCCGCCCAGCGCCTTGCCGAGCAGCACCAGGTCCGGGACGACCGACTCGTGCTCCACGGCCAGCGTGCGCCCGGTGCGGCCGAGGCCCGACTGGATCTCGTCCGCCACGAACAGGCAGCCCGCACGGCGGGTCAGCTCCCGTACGCCGGTCAGGTAGCCGTCGTCGGGGACGATGACGCCCGCCTCACCCTGGACCGGCTCGATCAGCACCGCCGCCGTCGTGTCGTCGACCGCCGCCTGAAGCGCCGCCAGGTCGTTGTAGGGCACCACCCGGAAGCCGGGCGTGAACGGCCCGAAGCCCGCACGCGCCGTCTCGTCCGTCGAGAAGCCCACGATCGTCGTCGTACGGCCGTGGAAGTTGTCCGCCGCCACCACGATCGTCGCCCGGCCGTCGGGGACGCCCTTCACCTCGTAGGCCCATTTGCGGGCCACCTTGATGCCGCTCTCCACCGCCTCGGCGCCGGTGTTCATCGGCAGCACCATGTCCTGGCCGGTCAGCGCGGCGAGCCGGGCGGCGAAGGAGGCGAGCCGGTCGTGGTGGAAGGCCCGGGAGGTGAGGGTGAGCCGGTCCAGCTGACGGTGGGCCGCCTCGATCAGCGCCGGGTGGCGGTGGCCGAAGTTGAGCGCCGAGTAGCCGGCGAGCATGTCGAGGTAGCGGTGGCCCTCCACGTCCTCCACCCACGCGCCCTCGGCGCGGGCGACGACCACGGGCAGCGGGTGGTAGTTCCGCGCGAGGACGGGCTCCTCGGCCCGGATGAGCTCCTCCGAGCTGCGCGTGCGATCGGCGGGTGCGGTCATGAGCGGTTCTCCCGGATTTCCTGGGTGCAGCACTTGATGCCGCCGCCGGCCTTGTGGAACTCGGACAGGTCGACGGGGACGGGGACGTAGCCGCGGTGGGCGAGCCGGCCGGCGAGGGCGGTCGCCGCCGGCGAGATGAACACATGGCGTCCGTCGGAGACGGAGTTGAGCCCGAAGGCCAGGGCGTCCTCGCGGGTGGCGGTCACCGCGTCCGGGTACAGCCGGGCGAGCACCTCGCGGCTGCCCGGAGAGAACGCCCCGGGGTAGTAGGCGATGTTCTCCTCGTCGAGGGCGAACAGCGCCGTGTCCAGGTGGTAGAAGTACGGGTCCACGAGCGTGAGGCCGATCACCGGGATCCCGAAGAACTCCTGCACCTCGCGGTGGGCCTCCCGGGTGGTGCGGAACCCGGTCCCGGCCAGGATCCAGCGGCCCGCGGGCACGAGGTCGCCCTCGCCCTCGCAGACCGACTCGGGGGGCTGGACCTCGAAACCGGCCTGCTTGAACCACGCCTGGTAGGGGAGGGACTCCGGGCGGCGTTCGGGCGCGTGGAAGAGGGAGCCGAAGACCCGGCCCTCCACCACGAGGGCCGCGTTGGCGGCGAAGACCATGTCCGGCAGACCCGGCACCGGCGCCAGGGTCTCCACGGTGTGGCCGTGGGCGCGGTAGGTGCCGACCAGTGCCTGCCACTGGTCCAGCGCGCGGATGACGTCCACGGGTTCGCCGGGCCGCATCCACGGGTTGATCGCGTACTGGACGGCGAAGTGCCTGGGTTCGCAGAGAAGGAAACGCCGCCGGCGCGGCACACGGGAGTCGGGCACAGAGGGATTCCTCCGCTTCCTGACGGTGAGTGACTGAGGGTTGACTCCACGGTAGGAACCGGAAGAGACGGGCGACAAGCGACGAAAGCTGCGTGTCGACGCAGGAATGCTGCGTTCTTCCCCAGGTCAGCGCATGTCTGGTGCGCTCTCCGGCGCCGGCTGACTGGCCCCCGCCTCCGGACTGTCCGGAATCAGATGGGACAGCACCATCACGCTGATCGTCTTCCGGATGAACGGCTCCGCGCGGATCCGCTCCAGCACCTCCTCGAAGTGCTCCACGTCCCGCGCCCGCACATGCAGCAGCGCGTCCGCCCCGCCGGTCACCGTCATCGCCGCCGTGATCTCCGGATGGTTGCGCACCACCTCGGCCAGCCGCCGCGGCGGCGCCGCGCCCTCGCAGTACACCTCCACGTACGCCTCCGTGCGCCAGCCCAGCGCCGACGGCTTCACCGTCGCCGTGAACCCGGTGATCACCCCGGTCTCCCGCAGCCGGTCCACCCGGCGCTTGACCGCCGTCGCGGACAGCCCGATCCCCGCGCCGATCTCGGCGAAGGACGTCCTGGCGTTCGCCATCAGCGCGGTGATGATCTTCCGGTCGAGCTCGTCGAAAGGCGTCGGCCTGCTGTTCATGCGGGCACTGTATCCAGCGCGAACGTCCACGCCGGGCACGTGTGCAGGCGTACGGATTGCTCCTACACTCCACCTTCATGCTGCGCGCCCTGGCTGTCGACGACGAACGCCCCTCCCTGGAGGAGCTGCTCTACCTGCTCAACGCCGACCCGCGGGTGGGCAGCGCGGAGGGCGCGGGTGACGCCACCGAGGCGCTGCGCCGCATCAACCGCGCGCTGGCCTGCGGCCCCGACGGGCCCGACGGGATCGACGTCGTCTTCCTGGACATCCAGATGCCGGGCCTGGACGGCCTCGACCTGGCCCGGCTGCTGACCGGCTTCGCCCGGCCGCCGCTGGTCGTGTTCGTCACCGCCCACGAGGACTTCGCGGTCCAGGCGTTCGAGCTCAAGGCCGTCGACTACGTCCTCAAACCCGTCCGCAGGGAACGGCTGGGGGAGGCCGTGCGCCGCGCCGCCGAACTGCGCGGCACCGACCCGCGCGGTCCCGCGCCCCGCATCCCCGTGCACGAGCCCGACCCCGACCACCTCCCGGTCGAACTCGGCGGTGTCACCCGCTTCGTCGCCGTCGACGACATCACCCACGTCGAGGCCCGGGGCGACTACGCCCGCCTGCACACCGCCAAGGGCAGCCACCTCGTCCGCATCCCGCTGTCCACCCTGGAGGAACGCTGGCGCTCCCGCGGCTTCGTCCGCATCCACCGCCGCCATCTGGTCGCCCTGCGCCACATCGGCGAACTCCGCCTGGGCGCGGGCACGGTCAGCGTCCTGGTCGGCGGCGAGGAACTCCAGGTCAGCCGGCGGCACGCCCGCGAGCTGCGGGACCTGCTGATGAGGAGGCCGTGACGGTGCCGCACCAGGACCCCGCCCAGCGCCGCGTCGTCGTCACGGGCCCGCCCCGCCGCGCCAGCCGCCCCCTGGGCCACCACCGCCCGCGCACCGAGATCGACGAGCAGACCACCCTCGGCCACACCTACGTCCGCTCGCTCATGCGCACCCAGCTGCGCGCCGCCCTCACCGCGCTGGCGGTGCTCGGCCTCCTCGTCGGCCCGCTGCCGCTGCTGTTCGCGGCGGCGCCGGGCGCCCGGCGCCTGGAATGGGCCGTCCTCGGCTTCGGCCTGTACCTCCCGCTCGTCCTCCTCGCCCGCTGGTACGTGCGCCGCGCCGAGCGCAACGAACGCGACCTCGTCCGGCTGGTCGAGGACCGCTAGACCGCCCGCACCCGCCATGAACTCCGCCTACGCCGTCCCCGCCGTCGCCCTCGTCGTCGTCGCCACCGTCCTCGTCGGCGCCTTCGGCCTGCGCATATCCCGCACCACCTCCGACTTCTACGTCGCCTCCCGCACCGTCGGCCCCCGCCTGAACGCCGCCGCGATCAGCGGCGAGTACCTCTCCGCCGCCTCCTTCCTCGGCATCGCCGGGCTGGTCCTCGTCCAGGGCCCCGACATGCTCTGGTATCCGGTCGGCTACACCGCCGGCTACCTGGTCCTGCTCCTCTTCGTCGCCGCCCCGCTGCGCCGCTCCGGCGCCTACACCCTGCCCGACTTCGCCGAGGCCCGGCTCGCCTCCCCGGCGGTACGGCGGCTGGCGGGCGCCTTCGTCGTCGGCGTCGGCTGGCTCTACCTGCTGCCGCAGCTCCAGGGCGCCGGCCTGACGCTCACCGTGCTGACCGGAGCGCCCCCCTGGCTCGGCGGTCTGATCGTCGCCGTCGTCGTCACCGCCACCGTCGCCGCGGGCGGCATGCGCAGCATCACCTTCGTGCAGGCGTTCCAGTACTGGCTCAAACTCACCGCGCTGCTCGTCCCGGCCCTCTTCCTGGTCCTGGCCTGGCAGGACGACGGCGCCCCCCGCCGTGCCTTCGACGAACCGGCCGCCTTCCGCGAGCAGCGCGCCGTCCGCGTCGAGGACACGCTCACCCTCGACCTGAAGGCACCCCTGACCGTCACGGTCGACGGCACCGTCGACGGCCGTGAGCACGACGGCACCCGCCTCCGCCTCCCCGCCGGCCCGCACCGCGTCGACGCCGGCACCCGCCTCACCTTCGCGCCGGGCACCGAGGTCCCCGAAGCCGGACGCGACACCGGAGACGCCCTCTCGCCCTCCTGGGCCGAGAGCCGCGAGGACCGTCCGCTGTACGCCACCTACGGGCTGATCCTCGCCACCTTCCTCGGCACCATGGGCCTGCCGCACGTCGTGGTCCGCTTCTACACCAGCCCGCACGGCGTCGCCGCCCGCCGCACCACCGTCGCCGTCCTCGCCCTGGTCGGCGCCTTCTACCTGCTGCCCCCCGTCTACGGCGCCCTCGGCCGCCTCTACGCCCCCGAGCTCGCCCTCACCGGCGACGCGGACGCCGCCGTCCTGCTGCTGCCCGGCCGCGTGATCGGCGGAGCGGGCGGCGACCTCCTCGGCGCCCTGGTCGCCGGGGGAGCCTTCGCCGCGTTCCTGTCCACGGTGTCCGGGCTGACCATGGCCGTGGCCGGCGTCCTCACCCAGGACGTGCTGCCCGCGCGCGGCGTACGGCACTTCCGGCTCGGCACGGTGCTTGCCATGGCCGTCCCGCTCGCGGCGAGCGTCCTGGTCGGCGGGCTGCCGGCCGCCGACGCCGTGGGCCTCGCCTTCGCCGTGTCCGCCTCGTCCTTCTGCCCGCTGCTGGTCCTCGGCATCTGGTGGCGGCGGCTGACCCCGCCCGGCGCCGCGGCCGGGATGCTGGTCGGCGGCGGCTCCGCCCTGATCGCCGTCGCCGCGACCATGGCCGGACTCCCGCGCGGCGGGGTGCCGCACGCCCTGCTGGCCTGGCCCGCGCTGTGGTCGGTACCCCTGGCCTTCCTCACCATGGTGCTGGTCTCGCTCGCCACGCCGGGCCGGGTGCCGGCCGGGACGGCGGCGGTCCTGGCCCGCTTCCACCTGCCCGAGGAACTGCGCACGGAGGTGACCACGTGAGCGGCTTCCTGGCCGGCCTGTGCGCGGCCGTCCTGCCGCTGCTGGCGGCCGGTTTCTGGCTGGGGCGGCGCACGGCGCGGCCCGGGAGCCTCGCCGGGCTCGGCACCCCGGTGGAGCACGCCACCTTCCAGACCCTGCACACCGCCTCCCTGGCCGCGCCCCCGCTGCGGGCGGGCCTGACCGAGGAGACCGCCCGCAAGGCCGCCCGTACGCTGCGCTCGCTGCTGGGCACCGACGCCTTGTGCCTGACGGACACCGAGCGGGTCCTCGTCTGGGACGGCGCGGGCGCCCACCACCGCACCGAGATCATGGAACGCCTCGCCGGACCGCTCGAGACCGGCCGCGGCGAGGCCTTCCCGCTCGTCTGCGACCGTCCCGGCTGCGCGGCGCGCTGGGCCGTCGTCGCCCCGCTCACCGTGGACGACCGGGTGCACGGCGCGCTGGTGGCCTGCGCGCCCCGCGAGTCGGCGGTGCTGGTCCGGGCGGCGGGGGAGGTGGCCCGCTGGGTCTCGGTCCAGCTGGAACTGGCCGACCTGGACCGGTCCCGCACCCGCCTCATCGAGGCCGAGATCAAGGCGCTGCGCGCGCAGATCTCCCCGCACTTCGTCTTCAACTCGCTCGCGGTGATCGCCTCGTTCGTCCGCACCGACCCCGAGCGCGCCCGCGAGCTGCTCCTGGAGTTCGCCGACTTCACCCGCTACTCGTTCGGCCGGCACGGGGACTTCACCACCCTCGCCGACGAGCTCCACGCCATCGACCACTACCTGGCGCTGGTCCGGGCACGCTTCGGCGACCGCCTGGCCGTCACCCTGCAGATCGCCCCCGAGGTCCTGCCGGTCGCCCTGCCCTTCCTCTGCCTCCAGCCCCTCGTCGAGAACGCCGTCAAACACGGCCTGGAGGGCACCTCCGGCACCTGCCACATCCGGATCACCGCGCAGGACACGGGCGCCGAGGCGCTCGTCGTCATCGAGGACGACGGCGCCGGGATGGACCCCGGCCTGCTGCGCCGCATCCTCGCCGGCGAGGAGAGCCCCTCGGGCGGCATCGGCCTGTCCAACGTCGACGACCGCCTCCGCCAGGTCTACGGAGACGCGCACGGCCTCGTGATCGAGACCGCCGTCGGCGCCGGCATGAAGATCACGGTCCGGCTGCCGAAATACCAGCCGGGCGTGCACCCCGCGGGCCGGCCGGGCCGCGCGTGACCCTCAGGTGCTCCGTGCGGTGGCGATCATGCCGAGGGTGATCAGACCCAGGACGACCCAGCCGAACCACAGCCAGCCGTTGCTGCCGAGCGCCACCGTGTAGGCCGTCACCGCGACGAGACCGCCGACGGTGAGCACCCCCATCGTCTTCGTGGAACCGTCCGTGGAACCGTCCGTGGAACCGGGCATCGCGACACCCTCCTCATGGTCCGTTGCCCTCCATGGTGCCCCGGTTCCGCGTTCCTACGGCGCGGACCGCGAGATGTGTGCCGGATTTCGCGGGTCCCGCGCCCGTCCGGGAGGCCGCCTGGCACGCGTGGCGGCCTCCCCGGCGGGGTGTGCGGCGCGCAGCCCTTCAGCTCCCGCGGGCGTTCAGTGAGGCCAGATAGGCGTTGTACTCCTCGAGCTCCTTGTCGCCGTCGCGGTCGGCGGCCCGGTCCTTGCGCCGGGCCTGGCGCTCCTCCGAGGCGTACCACTGGAACAGCAGCGCGATGAGCACCAGGACCGACGGGATCTCGCTGAAGGCCCAGGCGATGCCGCCCGCCGCGTTCTGGTCCGACAGGGCGTCGATGCCCAGCGAGGCGGGCGGATGGCGGAAGGTGCCGACCATGGGCGTGGAGCCCATCATCAGCGCGATGCCGAAGAAGGCGTGGAACGGCATGCCCGCGAACAGCTCCAGCATGCGCATCAGATGGCCGGGCCGGTGCGGACCCGGGTCGATGCCCATGATCGGCCAGAAGAAGACGACACCGACGGCGAGGAAGTGGACCATCATCGCGATGTGTCCCGGCCGGGTGTCCATCAGGAAGTCGAAGAGCGGGGTGAAGTACAGCCCGTACAGGCTCGCGATGAACAGCGGGATGGTGAACGCGGGGTGGGTGATGATCCGCATGTAGCGGCTGTGCAGCAGCATCAGCAGCAGCTCGCGCGGCCCCTTGCGGCCGCGGCTCGCCGTCGGCAGGGCACGCAGCGCCAGCGTGATCGGGGCGCCGAGCAGGATCAGGATCGGCGACACCATGCTGATCACCATGTGCTGCACCATGTGCACGCTGAACATGACCATGCCGTAGTCGTTCAGCTTGGTGCACATCATCAGCCCGATGCTCAGCACGCCCGCCGCGTAGGCGACCGTCCGGCCCACCGGCCACTTGTCGCCGCGCCGCACCAGGCGGGCCACGCCCCAGCCGTACAGCGCCAGGCCCAGGAGGCAGGCGACGAGAAAGAAGGGGTCCGCGGACCATTCGAGACCCCGTCCCAGCGTGAACGGCGGCAGGTCCATCGTCATGCCGTGCCCGCTGTGATCCATCCGCCGGCTCCTGTTTCGTGGGGGTTGAGCGCTGTCTGTCCGCCCCAAGAGTAGAACCGCCCCCGGTCGCGGCTGCGACCGGGGGCGGCTTGGACGACGCTCGGCGCGGGACGCGCCGTCGTACGCTCTACAGGACGCACTCCGCCTCGGCGTACCGCTGCGCGGGCACCGTCTTGAGCGTCTCGACGGCCTCGGCCAGCGGCACCATCACGATGTCGGTGCCGCGCAGCGCGGTCATCCGGCCGAAGTCCCCGCGGTGCGCCGCCTCCACGGCGTGCCACCCGAAACGGGTGGCCAGCACCCGGTCGTACGCCGTCGGCGTGCCGCCCCGCTGGACGTGCCCGAGGATCACCGGCCGGGCCTCCTTGCCCAGGCGCCGCTCCAGCTCCAGGGAGAGCTGGCGGGCGATGCCGGCGAAGCGCTCATGGCCGTAGACGTCCTTGCCGCCCTCGTCGAACTCCATGGTCCCGGGCTTCGGCTTGGCGCCCTCGGCGGCGACGACGATCGCGAACCGCTTGCCCGCCTCGAAGCGCTCGCCGACCTTGGCGGTCAGCTCGTCGATGTCGAAGGGCCGCTCGGGCACGACGACGGCGTGGGCGCCGGCCGCCATGCCGGAGTGCAGCGCGATCCAGCCGGTGTGACGGCCCATGACCTCCACGATCAGCACCCGCTGGTGGGACTCCGCGGTGGTCTTCAGCCGGTCCAGGGCCTCGGTCGCCACGGTGACGGCCGTGTCGAAGCCGAAGGTGACGTCCGTGACCGCGATGTCGTTGTCGATGGTCTTCGGCACCCCGACGATCGGCAGACCGCTGTCGGACAGCAGACGGGCCGCCTTCAGGGTGCCCTCGCCGCCGATCGGGATGATCGCGTCGAGGCCCAGCTCACGGACGTGCCCGCGGGCCCGCTCCACGCCGTCCCGCAGATGCTCGGGGCGGACCCGGGAGGAACCGAGGATGGTGCCGCCGAGGGCGAGAATGCCGCCCACCGCGTCGAGGTCGAGCTTGAGGTAGTCGCACTCCAGGAGGCCTTTCCAGCCGTCCCGGAAACCGATGACCTCGTCGCCGTGGTCGACGACGGCGCGGTGCACGACGGACCGGATGACGGCGTTCAGGCCGGGGCAGTCGCCGCCGGACGTGAGGACACCAATGCGCATAGCCCGAAATACCTTCTCAACATGGGCACGGGGGACCGGACCGCGCTGTCCGGCTCGATCCCCGCCACCCTAGCGGCATCGGGCGGCGGGGCCGAACCACGCGTCCGCCTGCTGGACGCCCCCGCTCACCTGTGCGGACGGGGCGTCAGACGGGCCGTCGACGCGTACGTGGACGGAGGGTTTACGCAGACGAGAGTTCCACGCCGACTACGGCGCGGCAGCGCTCACGCGGGCCGCCGCGCAGCGGTGCTTGCGCGGGCTGCCGCGCAGCGGTGCTTGCGCGGGCTGCCGCGCAGCGGTGCTTACGCAGGCTGCTGCGCAACGGTGCTTACGCAGGCTGCTGCGCAGCCGCGATGCGCTCCTCGCGCAGCGCCTCGTACCAGCGGTCGTCGGTCGGCGGCAGCGCGTTCACGTCCAGGGCCAGCTTCAGCAGCAGGTCCGCGATCAGCGGGTTGCGCGCCAGCACGGGTCCGTGCATGTAGGTCCCGAAGACCGTGTCGTTGTACGCGCCCTCCGTGCCGTCGCCGGTGCCGTTGCCGTTGCCGAAGCGGACCTGGGCGAGCGGTCGGGCGGTCGGGCCCAGGTGGGTGACGCCCTGGTGGTTCTCGAAGCCCGTCAGCGGGGGCAGGCCCAGCCGCGGGTCGATGTCCCCGAGCACGTCGCCCACGCACCGGGCGCCCTCGCCGCGCACCGACACCACGTCGAGCAGGCCGAGGCCGGGCTCGCGCTGGCCGAGGTCGTTGATGAACTCGTGGCCGAGGATCTGGTAGCCGGCGCACACCGAGAACACGATGGCGCCGTTCTCCACGGCCCGGTGCAGACCGCCGTCGCGCCGCAGCCGCTCGGCCGCGAGCCGCTGCGGCCGGTCCTCGCCGCCGCCGATGAGGTAGATGTCACCGGAGGTCGGGATCGGCTGGTCGCTGCGCACGTCGAGCCGCGCCACGTCCAGGCCGCGCTGCCGGGCCCGGCGCTCCACGACCAGGACGTTGCCCTGGTCGCCGTAGGTGCTGAGCAGGTCCGGGTAGATCCAGACGACCCGCAGCTGGTTGTCGCTCACTTCAAGTCCCCTACAGGTGTCGTGGTCAGTTGCCGACGCGGCGGCGCAGATCCTGGAAGGCCGTGTAGTTGGCGATGACCTCGATCCGGCCCGGCGGGCACAGCTGCACCGCCTGGTCGAGGGTGTCGCACACCTGGAACTGCTGGTTGGCGACCTCCAGACGCACCGCGAGGTCCAGCTTCCGGTCGCCGATGACACAGATCGGGTGGCCGGTCAGCCGCGTGTAGTCGACGTCCCACAGCCAGGAGGTGTCGGTGCCGTCGGCGCCGCGCGCGTTCACCGAGAGGATGACCGGGGTCGGCGGCGGGTCGATCAGGGAGAACGTCTCCAGCCAGCCGGCCGGGTTCTTCGCCAGCAGCAGACGCAGGTCGCGGCCCTGGAACTGGACCACGTCGTAGCGCCCGGCGACCGCCTGCACCTGGTACATGCGCTCCAGGGCGACCTGCGGCGGCACGCCGAAGACGGCGGCGACGGCCGCGGAGGAGGCGGCGTTGGCCTTGTTGGCGCGGCCCGGCAGCTGGAGGTGGATCGGCCAGGCGGAGCCGTGCGGGTCCAGGACGTGGTCGCCGGACAGGGCCCAGCTCGGGGTGGGGCGGCGGAAGCCGCACTCGCCGCAGAACCAGTCGTCGCCCGGGCGCTGCATCACACCGCCGCAGGCGGGGCAGGACCAGGCGTCGTCCTTCCACATCTGCCCGGCGGCGACCCAGACCACGTTGGGGGAGGAGGACGCGGCCCACACCACCAGCGGGTCGTCGCAGTTGGCCACGAGGACGGCCTTGGAACCGGCCAGGCCCTCCCGCCAGTTCTCGGCGAGCATGCGGGTCTCGGCGGCGCGGTCGAGCTGGTCGCGGGAGAGGTTGAGCAGCGCGATGCACTTGGGGTCGGTGTCCCGGGCGACGCCCGCGAGGTACTTCTCGTCGACCTCGATCACGCCGTACCGGGCGTCCGAGCCGCCCGCGAGGGCCGAGGTGATGCCGGCGGGCATGTTGGCGCCGAGCGCGTTGGAGACGACCGGGCCCGCGGCCCGCAGCGCCTCGGCGATGAGCCGGGTGGTGGTGGTCTTGCCGTTGGTCGCCGAGACCAGGACGACGTCCAGGTTCTGGGCGAGCCGGGCGAGCAGGTCGGGGTCGAGCTTGAGGGCCACCCGGCCGCCGATCACCGAACCGCTGCCGCGCCCCGCGGCGCGGGATGCCGCCGCGACCGCCTTGCCCGCCGTCACGGCCAGCTTGGCCCGCGGCGTGAGCGGGTCCGAGTTGCCTGCCATCAGTTCTCGATCCTCCTTGCGTACGCGCCGCGCTCTTGAAGCCTGACGGCCACGTGGTGTGGACCTCAGCCTATCGAGATCCCCCGGCACTCCCGAATCCCGGCACCGCGGGGCGGACCGCGCGGCGGGTGCGGGACGAGTGGACCTTACTCTTGCCGCCATGCGACACGGCACGATCCCGGGCGCCCGCGGGCGCGTACGGCCCCTCACCCTCCTCGGCGACCCCGTCCTGCACACCCCCTGCGCGGAGGCCGCCGGCTTCGGGCCGGAACTGGCCCGCCTGGTGGAGGACTTGTTCGCGACCATGTACGCCTCCCGGGGCGTCGGCCTGGCCGCCAACCAGGTCGGCGAGGGGGTGCGGGTGTTCGTCTACGACTGCCCGGACGACGAGGACGTCCGCCACCTCGGCCACGTGGTGAACCCGCGCCTGGTGGAGACGGGCGGGGTGGTGGTGCGGGGGCCGGAGGGCTGCCTGTCACTGCCGGGCCTGGAGGCGGGGACCGAGCGGTACGACCATGCCGTGGTCGAGGGGTTCACCGTGACCGGTGAGCCGGTGACGATCCGCGGCACCGGCTTCTTCGCCCGGTGCTTGCAGCACGAGTGCGACCACCTGGACGGGCGGGTGTACGCGGACCGGCTCACCGGGTGGCGGCACCGCCGGCTGATGCGGAAGGCCGCGCGGGCGCCCTGGAGCCGGTGACGGCTCAGAAGCCGGGCCCGCCGGCCCGGTCGCCCGCCGCCGCCAGGCGGCCCCACAGCAGGTCCGCCAGGCCGCGCACCAACTCCTCGCGGGAGCAGGGCCGTTCCCCGAGCCACCAGTCCCCGGCGGCGTGCATCATGCCGACGATGCCGTGGCCCCACACCCGCGCCAGCTGCCGGCTGTCCGGACCGAGGTCGACCCGCTCCTCGATGACCCGGGCCAGCTCCTCGCCCATGCGGCGCAGCAGCGGCGCGGAGTGCTTGCCGACGTCGAAGCCCTGCTCGCCCTGGGCGGCGCTGCCCTCGGCCGGATGCATGAGGAAGCGGTACACCTGGGGGCGCGCCTCTATGGCCGCCAGATAGGTGTCGAGGGTGGACTCCACCCGTTGCCTGCGCTCGGCGGGGGCGTCCAGGGCCGCCCGCAGCGAGTCGAGGAGGGCGTCGGTGTGCCGCTGGGCGAGCGCGGCGTACAGCCCGCCCTTGTCGCCGAAGTGCCGGTAGAGGATCGGCTTGGTGATGCCCGCCTCGGCGGCGATGGCGTTCATGGAGGCCTGCGGGCCGTCGCGCAGCACCACCCGGTCGGCGGCCTCCAGCAGCTCCCGCCGTCGGCGGTCGGCGGACCGCTGCTGATCGGCCCGCTGCGTGGTGTCCATGTGCTCTCCCCACCCGTGCTGATTCGGTGACGCCTGCGCAAACTAACACTGACGGCGCCTCGTGCCGGACCGTGCCCCGGACGGCGGGGGAGGCCGGGCGGGGGCCGTGAGCTGTTGACTTTTCCTACCGGGCGGTAACAGACTCGGCGTTACCGCAAGTAACACGCACGTGCGCCGCTGGAGGGGACATGGCCGAGTTCACCATGGAGCTCAACGACGAGCAGAAGGAGGTCCGGGACTGGCTCCATGGCTTCGCCGCCGACGTGATCCGCCCCGCCGCCGCCGAGTGGGACGAGCGCGAGGAGACCCCCTGGCCGGTCATCCAGGAGGCCGCGAAGGTCGGCATCTACTCCCTCGACTTCTACGCCCAGCAGTACTTCGACGCCACCGGCCTCGGCATCCCCATGACGATGGAGGAGCTGTTCTGGGGAGACGCGGGCATCGCCCTGTCGATCGTCGGCACCGGCCTGGCCGCGGTCGGCGTCCTCGCCAACGGCACCGAGGAGCAGATCGGCACCTGGATCCCCCAGATGTACGGCGACACCCAGGACGTCAAGGTCGCCGCCTTCTGCTCCTCCGAGCCCGACGCCGGCTCCGACGTGGCCTCCATGCGCACCCGGGCCGTCTACGACGAGGCCAAGGACGAGTGGGTGATCAACGGCACCAAGACGTGGGCGACCAACGGCGGCATCGCCAACGTCCACGTGGTCGTCGCCGTCGTCGACCCGGAGCTGGGCTCCAAGGGCCACGCCTCCTTCATCGTCCCGCCGAACACCCCGGGTCTGTCCCAGGGGCAGAAGTTCAAGAAGCACGGCATCCGCGCCTCCCACACCGCCGAGGTCATCCTCGACGACGTGCGGGTCCCCGGCTCCTGCCTGCTCGGCGGCAAGGAGAGGCTGGACGAGCGGCTCGCCCGCGCCCGTGAGAGGGCGAAGAAGGGCGGTGAGCGCGTGAAGAACGCCGCGATGGCGACCTTCGAGGCGTCCCGCCCGGCGGTCGGCGCGATGGCGGTGGGCACCGCCCGGGCCGCGTACGAGGTGGCGCTGGAGTACGCGCGGACGCGGGAGCAGTTCGGCCGGCCCATCATCGACAACCAGGGCGTCGCCTTCCAGCTCGCCGACATGCGCACCCGGATAGACGCCGCCCGCCTGCTGGTGTGGCGCGCCTCGTGGATGGCGATCAACGGCAAGCCGTTCACCGCGGCCGAGGGCTCGATGTCCAAGCTGTTCGCCAGCGAGACGGCGAAGAAGGTCACCGCCCAGGCGATCCAGATCCTGGGCGGCAACGGGTACACGCGGGAGTACCCGGTGGAGCGGATGCACCGCGACGCGGCGATCTACACCATCTTCGAAGGCACCAGTGAGATCCAGCGGCTGGTGATCGCCCGCACGCTGTCGGGGATGCCGATCCGATAGGGGCCGCCCGGCGGGCAGGACCCTGGGGGTGTTCGTCCCCGGGGTCACCCGGCGGGGCGGCGTTCTCTCGCCGGACGGCTCCGTCCCGGCGACGCTGGAGAGCCGGAGCGGCACCGACCGGGACACCCGTCGGCACCGCGCAGCCCGACCGAAGGAGGACGCGATGACCCGGACGGCCCGCGAACTGCTGGCGACGACCACCGGGAAACTGGCCCCGGACCCGCACGCCAACCGGCTCGTGCCGCTGGTGGCGCGGGGCGCGGCCGGCCGGGACACGCTCACCGCGCTCGCGCTGGAACAGCGGTGGGTGATCGACGCGGACCGCCGCTCCTTCCAGTACCTGGCGGAACGCGCCGCCGACGCCCCGGAGACCGCCGCGTACTTCACCACGCTCGCCGAGGGCGAGGCGCTGGCCGGGGAGCGGCTGGAGGCGTTCGCGGCGGCCTGCGGCGTGACCGAGGACCGGGCGGTCGGCTACGACCCGCTGCCGGGCTGCCAGGCGTACCCGGCCTACGTGGCCTGGCTGGCGCTGAACGGCTCACCGGCCGAGGTGGTGCTCGCCCTGCACGCCAACTTCTCCGCCTGGGGCGGCTATTGCGCGATGATCGCCGCCGCGCTCCGCCGCCATTACGGCCTCTCCGGCGAGGCGTGCGCCTTCTTCGACTTCTTCGCGGAGCCCTCGCCCCTGCTGGAGCGGCAGGCGACGGCGGCGGTGCAGCGGGCGCTGGACGCGGGGCGGCTGAGCGAGCGGCTCGTCCACCGCTACGGGCGGCTGCTCCAGAGCTACGAGGCCATGTTCTGGCACACCCTGTGGGAGCGGGAGCGGGGGCAGCCGAGTCAGGTCGACTGACCGCTGCTGTGGGCGATGCAGGCAACGTCGATCCGGTCCGCGAGCTTGGCCAGCTCGATGGTGAGCGCGGCGACGGTGTCCTCGTCCAGCCCGTCCTGCCCGGCCTCCACCAGACGCAGCCACCGCCCGCCCACGGTACGCAGCAGTTTGCTCACGTCGGCCGCAGCCACCTGCAAGGTACCGCGGTCGTCGACGATCAGAGGCAGAGTCACTTCGCGGTTCACACCAGGGATCGTAGCCGCGGAAGCCTCACGCTCCGTGCCACACGGTGGTGATGTTGCAGAACTCGCGGATTCCGTGCCCGGACAGCTCACGGCCGTACCCCGAGCGCTTCACCCCGCCGAACGGGAAGGCCGGGTGCGAGGCCGTCATCCCGTTGACGTAGACGCCGCCCGCCTCCAAGTCCCGCACGAATCGGTCGACGTCGGCCTCCTCGCGCGTCCACACGTTCGAACTCAGGCCGAAGTCGGTGTCGTTGGCGATCAGCACCGCCTCGTCCAGGTCGGCGGCGCGGTACAGCGTGGCGACGGGGCCGAACGCCTCCTCCCGGTGGACGCGCATCGCGCGGGTGATGCCGGCCAGCACGGTCGGCGGGTAGTACCAGCCGGGCCCGTCGGGGCGTTCGCCGCCGCACAGGACGGTGGCGCCGCCCCGCACCGCGTCCTCCACCAGCCCCGCCAGGTCCTCGCGGCCCCGCTCGCTGGAGAGCGGACCGACCTCGGTCTCCTCGTCCATGGGGTCACCGACCCTCAGGGCCTTCATGCCCGCGACGAACCGCTCGGTGAAGGCGTCGTAGACGTCGGCGTGCACGATGAACCGCTTGGCGGCGATGCAGGACTGCCCGGCGTTCTGGCAGCGCGCGTTCACGGCGACCTCGGCGGCCCGGTCCAGGTCGGCCGACGGCATCACGATGAAGGGGTCGCTGCCGCCCAGCTCCAGCACCGTCTTCTTGATCATCTCTCCGGCGGTGGAGGCGACCGCGCGGCCCGCGGGCTCGCTGCCGGTGAGGGTGGCCGCCCTGACCCGCTCGTCGCGCAGGACGTCGTCGACCTGGGCGGAGCCGATCAGCAGGGTCTGGAAGCAGCCCTCGGGGAAGCCCGCCCGGTGGAACAGGTCCTCCAGGTACAGGGCGGTCTGCGGCACGTTGGAGGCGTGCTTGAGCAGGCCCACGTTGCCCGCCATCAGCGCGGGTCCGGCGAACCGGATCACCTGCCACAGCGGGAAGTTCCACGGCATCACCGCGAGGACCGGGCCCATCGGCCGGTAGCGGACCAGCACGCGGGAGGCGCCGGAGTCCTTCACGTCGGCCGCGGCCGGCTCCTCGTCGGCGAGCAGCTCCGCGGCGTGGTCGGCGTACCAGCGCAGCGCCTTGGCGCACTTGGCGGCCTCCGCGCGCGCCTGTGCGACCGGCTTGCCCATCTCGGTCGTGATCACGCGGCCGATCTCCCGCTGGTCCTCCTCCAGCAGGCCGGCGGCGGTGTGCATCAGCCGGGCGCGTTGCTCGAACGTCGTCGTCCGGTAGGTGCGGAAGGTGGCCTCGGCGAGCTGGAGGCGGCGCTCGATCTCGTCCTCGTCCATGGGGTCGTACGTCCTGAGCGTCTCGCCGTTGGCCGGGTTCACCGTGGCGATGGGCATGGCTTGCCTCCCTGGAGCAGACTGTGCTTCGACCTTCGCGCGCCGCGCGGGCCGCCGCAACGCGGACGGGTGCCGTCAGTGCGAGTGCTCCGCCAGCCGGTCGAGAAACGCGGCCTGCGCCTTCACGATCACCTCCGCGGCCCGGTCCAGCCCGAACCACGCCACCCGGTCCAGCTCGGGGAACTCCTGGATCCGCCCCGACCGCGGCGGCCACTCCATGCGGAAGGTGCCGGGGGCGATCGTCGCCGGGTCCAGGTCGGCCTCGACCGCCCAGGCCGTCACGATCTTGCCGCCCGCCTGCCGGACCTCGCCGAGCGGTACCGCCTCGCCGTCGGGCGGCGGCAGCCCGAGCTCCTCCTCGAACTCGCGCCGGGCCGCATCCCAGGCGGTCTCGTCCGGGCCGTACTCGCCCTTCGGGATCGTCCACGCCCCGGCGTCGCGGCGGGCGAAGAACGGGCCGCCCATGTGTCCGAGCAGCACCTCCGGGCCGTCGCCGGCCCGGCGGTGGAGCAGCAGGCCGGCGCTGCGCTTGCCGGCGGGCTCGGTCACGGCCGCATCTCCGGGTGGGCGGCGAGCAGGTCCTCCACCGCGTCCGCCTCCTCGGGGCGCTTGTCCTCGCGGTAGCGGACCACGCGGGCGAAGCGGAGGGTGACGCCGGCCGGATAGCGGGTCGAGCGCTGGAGGCCGTCGTAGGCGATCTCCACGACGAGCTCGGGGCGTACGGTCACCCCCCAGCCGTGGTGCTCGACGGCCAGCTCCTGAAGCCGCTCGGTCTGCCAGGCCAGCAGCGCGTCGGTCATGCCCTTGAAGGTCTTGCCGAGCATGGCGAACGCGCCGTCGGCGGTGCGGGCGCCCAGGTGCAGGTTGGACAGTCTGCCGGTGCGGCGGCCGTGCCCCCACTCGGCGGCCAGGACGACCAGGTCCAGGGTGTGCACCGGCTTGACCTTCAGCCAGGAGGCGCCGCGCCGGCCCGCGCTGTAGGGCGCGTCGAGGGCCTTGACGACGACGCCCTCGTGGCCGCGCCCGAGGGCGCCGGCGAGGAACTCCTCCGCCCGCCGGGCGTCCCCTGGACCGGAGACGACCGTCCGCCGCACCCGCATCGGCTCCGGGACCAGGCGGGCCAGCTCCGCGTGCCGTTCGGTCAGCGGCAGGTCGAGCAGGTCCCGGTCGCCGACGGAGAGCGCGTCGAAGAACACGGGGGAGACGGGGACCGCCCGCGCCGCCGTGGCGACGTCCGTGCGGGAGCCGACGCGCCCGGCGGTCTCCTGGAACGAGCGGGGGCGCCCGTCGGAGCCGAAGGAGATCACCTCGCCGTCCAGGATGAACCGCTCGCCCGGCAGGGCGAGCGCGGCCGAGGTCACCTCGGGCAGCCGGTCGGTGATGTCGTCCAGGGTGCGGGTGTGGACCCGGACCGTGCCGCCGTCCCGGTGCACCTGGACGCGGATGCCGTCCAGTTTCTCCTCCACCGCGCAGGCCCCGAGCTTCTCGACGGCCTCGGCGACCGAGGAGGCGCTGTGCGCGAGCATCGGCAGCACCGGGCGGCCCACGGTGAGCCGGAACCGGTCCAGCGCGCCCGGCCCGCCGGCGAGCAGCGCGGCGGCCACCGTCTGGAGCGAACCCGCGAGCATCACCGCCCGCCGCACGTCCGCCGCCGGTGCCCCGGTGGCCTGCGCCAGCCCTTCGACGGCCACGGCGTCCAGGGCGCCCTGCCGGACCTCGCCGGTGAGCAGCCCGCGCAGGAAGCGTTGCTCGTCCTCGGTGGCCCGGCCCATCAACTCACCCACCAGCCGGGTCCGTTCGCCCTGGGATCCAGGGCCCGAGACCGTGCCGAGCTCGGTGAGCAGGGCGTCGGTCTCGCGCACGGTCAGGCTGGGGCCGGCGGCCGGTTCGACCGGCCGGCCCAGCACCTTCCAGCCGACGCCCAGCCGGCCCTGCGGCAGCCGCCCCGCCAGGTACGGGATGACCACCGGCACGTCGTCCGCCTCCGCGTCCCGGAACAGCTCCGCGAGCAGCGCGATCTTCCGGGACCGCGCCGAGGCGGCGGCGACCTCGCGGGACACTCGGGCCAGCCGGGCAAGCAGCATGCAGCCATGGTGCACCGCGCACGTCCGCCCTACACCCCCAGGGCCGCGTCGAGATCGGCCATGAGCAGGTCCCCGGTGATCGCCGTCGCCGCGCGGTAGCCGCCGCTCGCGGCGTGCACCACCTGCTCGGTGAAGCCGGTCGCGTTGCCCGCCGCCCACACGCCGGGCACGGTCGTCAGCCCGGTCCCGTCCACCACCGGGTAGGCCCCGTGCGGGGTCTCCTCCAGCCGCGCGCCGAGCCTCTCCAGGAGCGCGGTCCGCGGGACGGCGCGCGGGGCGACGAAGACCACGGAGAGCTCGTGGACCGGGCCTGCCCCACCGGGGGCGCCCCCGGCGAGCCGCACCCCGGTGATCCGGTCGTCCTCGACCACGAGGCCGGCGACCTCGCCCGGCACCACCTTGACACCGGCCGCGGCGAGGCGGCGCAGGTCCAGGTCGGTCAGCTCCTCCTCGGCGAGAGTGTGCAGGAAGAGGGTCACGTCCTTGGACCACCGGGACACGAGGAGAGCCTGGTGCGCGCTCATCGGTCCCGAGCCCAGCACGCCGAAGGGCTCGTCCCGCACCTCCCAGCCGTGGCAGAACGGGCAGTGCAGCACGTCCCGGCCGAACCGCTCGGCGACGCCGGGCACCTCGGGCAGCTCGTCCCTCAGCCCGGTGGCGACGACCAGCCGGCGCGCGCGCACGGTGCGCCCGCCGCCCAGCGCCACGGCGAAGTCCTCGCCGCGGGTGACGTCCACGGCCCGGTCCCGGACCAGCTCGACGCCGTACCGGGCGATCTCCTCCCGGCCGAGCGCGAGGAACTCGGCGGGCGCCATGCCGTCCCGCGACAGGTATCCCTGCATGTGGGACGAGGGCGCGTTGCGCGGCTTGCCCGCGTCGACCACCAGGGTGCGCAGCCGCGCCCGGCCCAGGACCAGGGCGGCGGACAGCCCGGCCGCGCCGCCTCCGACGACGACCACGTCGTAGCGGCCGGCGGACGGGACGGTCCGCGCGCCGGTGTGCTGATCGGTGTGCTGATCGGCGTTGTTCTCGAACATGATTACCACCTCCACCGACAAGGTCGCCGATGGGCGGGGGATTGACAAACACGTTTGCCGAACTTGCAATAACTCCATGACGACGGACGATGTTCTGGCGGGCGTGGGACCGAGGCTGCGCAGGATCCGCAAGGAGCGGGAGGTGACCCTGGCCGGGCTGTCGGAGGCGACCGGCATTTCGGTGAGCACGCTGTCGCGACTGGAGTCCGGGCTGCGCAAGCCGAGCCTGGAGCTGCTGCTGCCGATCGCGCGGGCCCATCAGGTGGCGCTGGACGAACTGGTCGGCGCCCCGCCGGTGGGGGACCCGCGGGTGCGGGCCGAGCCGATCGTGCGGCACGGGCGCACCCACTGGCCGCTCACCCGCCAGCCCGGCGGCCTCCAGGCGTTCAAGGTGCTCGAACCGCAGCGCAGGGCCGAGCCCGACCCCCGCAGCCACGAGGGATACGAATGGCTCTACGTGCTGTCGGGCCGACTGCGGGTGGTGCTCGGCGAGCACGACATCGTCCTCGGCGCCGGCGAGGCGGCCGAGTTCGACACGCGCGTGCCGCACTGGTTCGGGTCGACGGGGGAGGGGCCGGTCGAGTTCCTGAGCCTGTTCGGCCCCCAGGGCGAGCGGATGCACGTGCGCGCGCGGCCGAAGAAGGCGTGACCCGGCCGGCCGCCGGCCCCCGTCGGCCGGCGTCCTGCGGGGCGGGGGCGGTCCGGGCGCGCTCTCGGGGCCGGCCGCCCCGGCTCCGCGCCGGGCTTCCTCGGTTCCCGCGCCGGGTTCGCTCGGTCCCCGCGCCGGTCGCCCGCGGTTCCCGCGCCGGGTTCGCTCGGTCCCCGCGCCGGTCGCCCGCGGTTCCCGCGCCGGTTCCCGCGCCGGTTCCCGCGCGGGTGTTCCCTGCGGGCAAGCAACCGCTTAGTATGCGGTGGACCCCGGTCGGACAGTCGCGTGGAGGGCCCGCATGCAGGCATGGCAGGTGCACGAGAACGGTGAACCGGGCGAGGTGATGCGCCAGGTGGACACGGCGCCGCCGGTGCCCGGCGACGGCCAGGTGCTGCTGAGGGTCCGGGCCGCGAACGTCAACTTCCCGGACGCCCTGCTGTGCCGGGGCCAGTACCAGGTCCGTCCGCCGCTGCCCTTCACGCCGGGCGTGGAGATCTGCGGGGAGACCGAGGACGGGCGCCGGGTCCTCGCCAACCCCGCGCTGCCCCACGGCGGCTTCGCCGAGTACGCCGTCGCGGACGCCGCCGCCCTGCTGCCCGCGCCGGACGCCCTGGACGACGCCGAGGCCGCCGCCCTGCACATCGGCTACCAGACGGGCTGGTTCGGCCTGCACCGCCGGGCCCGGCTGGAGGCCGGGGAGACCCTGCTCGTGCACGCCGCGGCGGGCGGGGTCGGCAGCGCGGCCGTGCAGCTCGGCAAGGCGGCGGGCGCCCGCGTCATCGGCGTCGTGGGCGGCGCCGGGAAGGCCGCCGTCGCCCGCGAGCTGGGCTGCGACGTGGTGATCGACCGGCACGGCGAGGACGTCATCGCCGCCGTGAAGGAGGCCACCGGCGGGCGGGGCGCCGACGTGATCTACGACCCCGTGGGCGGCGCCGCCTACGCGCAGTCCGCCAAGACGGTCGCCTTCGAGGGCCGGATCGTCGTCGTCGGCTTCGCCAGCGGCACGATCCCCAGCCCCGCGCTCAACCACGCCCTGGTGAAGAACTACGCGATCCTCGGGCTGCACTGGGGCCTGTACAACACCAAGAACCCCAAGCTGGTCCAGCACTGCCACGAGCAGCTCACCGAGCTGGCCGCCCGCGGCGCGATCAAGCCGCTGGTGAGCGAGCGCGTGCCGCTGAGCGGGGCCGCGGCCGCCGTACAGCGTGTCGCCGACGGGGCCACCACGGGCCGCGTGGTCGTGGTACCGGCACGGGAGAACGGAGCCGCCGCATGACGGACAGCCGCACCGACGCAGCCGGACTGCGCCGCCGCACACGGGAACTGCTGGCGACGCACCCGCCCGCCACCACCGACCGCCTGGACTTCCTCAGGGCCCGCTTCGACGCCGGACTGGCCTGGGTGCACTATCCCGAGGGCCTCGGCGGCCTGGGCGCCCCCCGCTCCCTCCAGGCGGTGGTGGACGCCGAGCTGGCCGCCGCGGGCGCCCCCGACAACGACCCGCGCCGCATCGGCATCGGCCTCGGCATGGCCGCGCCCACGATCCTCCAGTACGGCACGGAGGAACAGAAGCGGCGGTTCCTGCGCCCGCTGTGGACCGGCGAGGAGGTCTGGTGCCAGCTCTTCAGCGAGCCCGGCGCCGGATCCGACCTGGCCGCGCTCGGCACCCGGGCCGTCCGCGAGGGCGACGAGTGGGTCGTGAACGGGCAGAAGGTGTGGACCTCCAGCGCCCACCTCGCCCGCTGGGCCATCCTCATCGCCCGCACCGACCCGGACGTGCCCAAGCACCGGGGCATCACCTACTTCGTCTGCGACATGACCGACCCCGGCGTCGAGGTCCGGCCGCTGCGCCAGATCACCGGCGAGGCCGAGTTCAACGAGGTCTTCCTCACCGGCGTCCGCATCCCCGACACCCGGCGCCTGGGCGAGGTCGGCGACGGCTGGCGGGTCGCCCAGACCACACTGAACAACGAGCGTGTCGCCATCGGCGGCGCCCGGCTGCCCCGCGAGGGCGGCATGATCGGCCCGGTGGCGAAGACCTGGCGCGAACGCCCCGAGCTGCGCACCCACGACCTGCACCAGCGGCTGCTGACGCTGTGGGTGGAGGCCGAGGTCGCCCGCCTGACCGGCGAGCGGCTGCGCCAGCAGCTGGTCGCCGGCCAGCCCGGCCCCGAGGGCGCCGGCATGAAGCTGGCCTTCGCCCGCCTCAACCAGGAGATCAGCGGCCTGGAGGTGGAACTCCTCGGCGCCGAGGGCCTGCTGTACGGCGACTGGACCATGCGCCGCCCGGAACTGGTGGACTTCACCGGCCGCGACGCCGGGTACCGCTACCTGCGCGCCAAGGGCAACAGCATCGAGGGCGGGACCAGCGAGATCCTGCTGAACATCGTCGCCGAGCGCGTCCTCGGCCTGCCCCCCGAGCCGCGCACCGACAAGGACGTCGCATGGAAGGACCTGGCCCGATGAGCGCACCGAGCGATCTGCTCTACTCCGAGGAGGAAGAGGCGGTCCGCGCCGCCGTCCGGGACCTGCTCACCGACCACTGCGACGCGGCCGGCGTGATCACGCGCGGCGAGTCGGACGCCCCGCACGACCTGTCCCTGTGGAAGTCCCTCACCGAGGGCATGGGCCTGGCCGGACTCCTGGTGCCCGAGGAACACGGCGGCCAGGGCGCCACCCACCGCGAGGCCGCCGTCGTCCTGGAGGAACTGGGCCGGGCCGTGGCGCCCGTGCCGTATCTCACCAGCGCGGTCGTGGCCACCGAGGCGCTGCTGGCCTGTGACGCCGCCGACCTGCTCGCCGAACTGGCCGGCGGACGCCGGATCGGCGCCCTCGCCGTCGGGCTGCACACCGCCCCGGGCGCCGGCCACACCACCGCACGGATCGAGAACGGGACCCTGCGCGGCGAGCTGCCCGGCATCGCGGACGCCGCCGTCGCCGACGTCCTGCTCGTGCCCGCGGACGACGGCGGGCTGTACGCGGTCGAGGCCGGCGCGGCGACCGTCACGCCGCGGGTGTCCCTGGACCTGACCCGCCCCCTGGCCACGGTCACCCTCGACGGGGTGCCCGCACGACGGCTCGGTGACGCCGCCCCCGCCGTACGCCGCGCCCTGCGCGCCGGGGCCGGGCTGCTCGCCTCCGAGCAACTCGGTCTCGCCGGCTGGACGTTGTCGGAGACCGTGCGCTACCTGAAGGAGCGCACGCAGTTCAACCGGCCCGTCGGCGGCTTCCAGGCGCTCAAGCACCGGCTCGCCCAGCTGTGGCTGGAGGTCGCCCACCTGCGCGCCGCCGCCCGCAACGCCGCGGACGCGCTCGCGACGGGACGGGACGCCGACGTGGCCGTCGCCGTCGCCCAGGCGTACGCGGCCCCCGTCGCCGTCCACGCCGCCGAGGAGGCGCTGCAACTGCACGGCGGCATCGGCATGACCTGGGAACACCCGGTCCATCTGTACCTGAAGCGGGCCAAGGCCGACTCGATCGCGTACGGCACCGCGGGCGCCCACCGGGGAGCGCTGGCCGGTCTCGTCGACCTCCAGGCCCCCTGACGCACCCCTGCGCCAAGCGCCGCGAACGCCCGCCCCCGAGGGGGCGGGCGTTCGCGCGCGCCGCCCGCCGGGCGAAGTGAACACACGGCGGCGGTCCGGCCAACTCCCCGCATGATTCCGCTCGCTGACGCCGCGGGACCCGCATACTCGCAGGGGTCCATCACGGCAACTCCAGGGAGGCAGAGCATGGCCCTCACCACCCGTCGCAGAGCCCTCACCACCCTCGGCGCCGCCCTCGCGGGCTCGGTCGCCCTGCCCGCCGCCACCGCCCTCGCCGGTGAACACCCGCACCGGCCGCGCCCGCTGTGGCGCGCCCACGCCCACAACGACTACGAGCACCCCCGTCCCCTCCTCGACGCCCTCGACCACCGCTTCGGCAGCGTCGAGGCCGACATCCACCTCGTCGGCGGCCGGCTCCTCGTCGCCCACGACCCCGAGGACCTCGACCCGGCCCGCACCCTCGCCTCCCTCTACCTCGACCCGCTCGCCGCGCGCGTGCGGACCCACCACGGCCGGGTCTACCGCGGTCACCGGGGCTCGCTGCAACTCCTCGTCGACATCAAGACCGAGGGCGCGTCGGCCTACCGCGAACTCGACCGCGAGCTGAGCCGCTACCGGCACCTGTTCACGACGTACGCCCACGGCCGCGTCCGCCCCGGCCCGGTCACCGCCGTGGTCTCCGGCGACCGGGCCGCCCGCGCGCCGATGGAGGCCCAGACCGTGCGGCGGGCCTTCTACGACGGGCGGCTCGCCGACCTCGGCGGCCCGGCACCGGCCTCCTTCGCCCCGCTGATCAGCGACAACTGGAACCTGCACTTCACCTGGCGGGGCGTGGGCGCCTTCCCGGACGCCGAGCGGGAGAAGCTGCGCACCCTGGTCCGCGCGGCGCACACGCGCGGGCAGAGGGTGCGCTTCTGGGCCACCCCCGACACGCCCGGACCCGCCCGGGACGCCCTGTGGGCCGAACTGCTCGCCGCCGGCGTCGACCACCTCAACACCGACGACCTCGCGGGTCTGGAGGCGTTCCTGGACGCCCGGCAGGGCTGAACGGGGCCGAACGGGGCGGGACGGCACCGGACACCACACGTTCGGAGGACAGCACAGCCGCCCGGACGAACCCTCCGCTACGCCACACTTGCGGCCGAATGCCGTGAATCGGACGTGGCGGAGGAGGTTGACGATGGCCGTTTCCATCTCGGTGGTGCTGTTGCTCTCGATCCTGGCGGTGATCTTCGTGCGCAACGGCGGGCTGAAAATCTCGCACGCGCTGGTCTGCCTGATGCTGGGCTTCTACCTCGCCGGCACGAGCCTCGCCCCGACCATCCAGGACGGCCTCACGGCCACGGCGGACATCGTGGGCAGCCTCAGGCCCTGACGTCAGGGCGCCGAGAAGACCCCGATGCCGTTCGGCACCGCCCGCTCGGCGCCGCCGCTCGGGTGGTTGCGCACCGCGGCACCGGTCGCGCCCGGCGCGCGGGCGACCAGGGTCGTCGAACCGCCGCCGTCCAGGCTGAAGGCGTCGGCCGCGCCCAGCCCGCGCAGGGTCTCGGCCACTTCGGCGACGGTCAGGCCGGTCCGGTACGCGGGCGCCCCGTCCAGGGCCAGCAGCAGCACCCGTCGCCCGCCGTCCGCGATGCCCACGGCGGTGCGTACGGCCGCGGTGCGGTCGTCGAGTCCCGGCAGCGGCCGGCCGTCCGCGAGCACCGGGTAGCCGCCGAGCGCGAAGCGGTACGGCACCCGGGACCCGGACGCCACCAGCCGGTGCCGCACCAGGACCGGCTCGCCGGCCGACAGCTTCCGCAGCTGCCGCGCTCCCGCCTCCCGGCCGACCAGCACGGTCGTGCCCGGGGCGATCGGCCCGCCGCCGGGCGTCGCGGACGCGGAGACCACCCGGCCGTCGCGGACCGTCACCTCGTGGGCGTCCGTGCTGCACGGCGCCGCTCGGTCGGTGTCCGTGCCGCAGGTGGCCCGCACCCGGGAGGCGCCGCCCCAGTCGCTGGTGAAGGCGCCGACCGAGCCGACCGGCAGCGCGTACTGGTTGAGCCCGCCGAGCGGCAGCCGCCCCCGCCGCGTGCGCACCGATCCGTCGAGGGCCAGCCCGTCCAGCCGGGCCCGCCGGTCCGCCCCCACCCCGAAGACGTCCTCGGTGGACGTCCCGGGGGGCAGCGCGGGCCCGAATCGCTGTCCGTCCGGCACCGCCGCCTTCAGTGCCCGTCCGCCCGCGATCGCCGGTCCCACGCTCGCGCCGGTCGCCTCGACGCCCGGATGCTGGGTCTCGGTGATGTTGAAGAAGTCGCCGTTGACGCCCGCGACGGCGCCCTGCGCGTCGGCCAGCCGGGAGAGGGGCGCGCGGGCGGCCACCGCGCCCGGGTGGAGCAGTCCGAGGCGGACGCGCGGGTCGCGCAGGTCGACGCGGAGCACGTGGGCGTGGGTCACGCCCTTGGCCCCGGGGAGGTCGAACTCCTCGTAGGTGACGCCGGGCGCGATCACGGCGGCCTTCTGCGCGGCGCCGGCCGGTGCCGCCCCCGTGAGGGCCGCGCCCGCCAGTGCGCCGAGTGCCGTGAGAACCGCCAGTACCGGTCTGCCGCCCGCCCGCACCCGCTTACGGTGACATGCCACGCCGACCCCCTGATTCCTCGTCAAGTCCGGCCCGTTGGAGGAAGTGCACCAGAGAGTGAGGGCGCGCGGGGCGTCTGTCGCACCGACGGCGCGAGAACGGCGGGAAAACGCGCCCCGTGCGGGTGCGGGCAGGCTGCCGCGAACGGCCGAAGGCGGCCGGCGGTGTTCCCGGCGCGGGTCACCGCCGGCCCCCGCGCGGCTCAGCCGGTGCCGGCGCCGTCGCGTGGAAGCACCGCGACCCGGTGGTAGTTGCAGCCGCCCGGCGCTTCGGCGGAGGGCCGTGTCTGAAGTGCCTTCAGGGCGATGCTCACCAGGCTCAGCAGCAGGTCGATGTCCGCCTCGCAGTCGAGGTGCACGGTCACCCAGCGAGAGCCGGGGACCAGATGGATCGCACTGGAGCCTTCGAGGTCGTACTGGAAGCGCTGGATGGCCCGGCGGGTGAGGTGCAGGTCCACATCCCGGTCGGAGTGGAAGTGGACTATCTCGTCCCGGACGGAGCGGAGCGCCCGCCCGGTACCGCAACTGGCCGGACCCGAGGACAGGTCGGGCCAGGCTTCCAGTCGCTCCAGGGCACGCTGGGCCAGAGTCATGGGCCCATCGTCGCGCGATCACCGCCCCGCAACCAGAGGTTGAGCGTTTTGTAACCAGTACGTGAGCGACCGGAGTTCCGGGCCCGGACGGCGGGAAGCGCCGCGCGGAGGGCCGCGCGGCGCTTCAGGTCACCCGGCGACGGGGTGCCCGCGGCGGATGATCAGCAGGTCAGGGGTTCACGCAGCCGATCGTGCCGATCGGCAGGTTGTTGCCCGTGGACGTGGCGGTGAACCCGAACGTCACCGTGCCGTCGGCTTGGATGACACGGTTGTGGTCCACGTTCCTGACCGTCACCGTGCCGTCGGAGCCGGTCGTCAGCGAGCCGTTCCACACGCTGTTGATCCGGGTGCCCGCGCCGGGCTTCCACTGCACGCCCCATCCGCTGAGCGGCTGCGTCGCGTGGTTCATCACCTCGACCTCGCCCTGGAAGCCGCCGTTCCAGGCGCTCACGATCTTGTAGACGGCCATGCAGGAACCGGTGTGCGGGGGCTGCGAGGTGCTCGGCGTCGGCGTGGGGGCGGGGGTCGCGGTGGTGGACGGGGTGGGAGTCGGCGTGCCACCGCCCGAACCGCGGATGCCGGTCACCTCGCCGTTGCCGCCGTCGAAGACGATGTCGGAGCAGGAGAAGAAGTTCTCCTGGCTGTCCGACCGCACCCACTGCATGAAGATCAGCGCGTCACCGGAGCGGCCCGAGGGCAGCTTGAGGTCCCAGTAGTAGTGGCCGCCGTTGGTTCCCGCCCCGCCCTGCTGCGGCGGGTTGGTGACGGTCTGGATCAGCTCCAGGTCGCCCCAGCCCAGCGCGGAGGTGGGCGACCAGCCGGGCTTGGTGACGTACACCCGGAAGTCACCCGGGTGAGCGGCCCAGTTGCTGTACTGGACCTTGATCGTCGCCCCCGACGTCAGATGCGTCCGGGGCCAGTCGGCGCGCGCGGCGTTGTAGGCGGAGAAGTCGTACGGCGACCGGTCACCGGCGCTGCACAGCTTGCCGTCCGGGACGTAACCCGCGCCGCGCCCGCCCGCGTTCGAGTCGAGCACGGCGAACCAGTTGTACAGGGCCGTCGAGCCGCTCTTGCTCAGCGCGTCCTTGCACGCGGGGTTGGTCGGGTTCAGCGCGCCGGTGCCGGAGATCGCGTCCAGCTGGCACAGGTAGGTACGCGAGCCGGGCATCATCGCCACGCCGTGGGCCTGTGCGCTGCCCTGCCCGAGCACGGACAGGCCGAGCCCGCCGAGCAGGGTGGCCAGGACCGCCAGCAGGGAGAGCAGCTTGCCGTGCCGCACTCGGACGCGGCGCGGTTCCCTCCCTGCCGGTGTCTCTTGTATCGCTTGTGTCATCGCTGTGCCTCCGGTGTCTCCTGTGGTGCCGGGTATGGACGAGAGGGCCGTGACGGTCACGGGGCGGGGATCTGCTGGAGCCCCCGCCCGTCCGGGGACGTGCTCCGACCGGACGGGCGGGGGAGACAGGGGGAGAGGGTGCGGCGGGCGAGTGGGGAGCGGGGCAAGGGCAGGGGCGGGGACGGGGCTGGGTGGGACCGGGTTGGGTGGGGACGGGGGTGCGGGGGTGCGGGGTCGGGGAGGGAGAGCGATCAGGCGGGCGGTGCGTCCCCGGTCGTCCGGGCGCCGGTGAGCGGGTTTCCGGCGTCCGGCGCCGCGGCGGCGGGCTGTCCGGCGAGCTGGCCGGCCAGACCCAGCAGCAGGGTGGTCAGGACGGTGGCCAGCGCCGCCGAGCGTCGCCGGCGACGCGGGCTGAGCGGCGGAGCGCCGGCGGGTCCGGTCCGGTCGGTCATCGTCTCTCCTCGGAGGTACGGTCGGGCGGTGCGGGCGGTGCGGTCGTGCGGTCAGGAGCCGGCGCACCGCGGGGCGGGCGCGCCCGCGGTGCCGCTCGCGGTGAAGCCGAACGAGGTGGTGGCGCCGGGGGACAGGGCGCCGTTGTGCGCGGTGTCGCGGACGGTGGCCCGGCCCTGCGAGACGGTCAGCGAGCCGTTCCAGAGGCTGGTGACGGTGGCTCCGCCCAGATCCCAGGTGACCGACCATCCGGTCAGCGGGGCGGTCCCGGTGTTCTTGACGGTCATCTCCGCCTGGTAGCCGCCCGACCAGGAGGAGGTGAGGCGGAACTGGGCCGTGCACGCCGTGGGGACGGGGGTGGGCTCCGGGTCCGGCCCGGGGCCGGTACCGGTGTCATAGGTGAGCCCGTGGCCGTACGGGAACAGCGGCGTCTTGCCGTCGCCGTCGTTGATGGGCTGCTGGGAGGCACTGCGCATCCACGTCATGGGCAGCTTGCCGGTCGGGGCGTGGTCGCCGAACAGCACGTCGGAGACGCCGCCTCCCTCGGTGCCCGGCAGCCAGGCGGCCAGCAGCGCCTTCCAGGCGGGCAGCCGGTCGGCGATGTCCAGCGGCCGGCCGGAGACCAGGACCACGACGACGGGCACCCCGCTCGCCTCCAGCTTGGCGAGGGTCTGCAGGTCCTCCTGGTCCAGGCCCATCCCGCCGGGCCGGTCGCCGCGCATCTCGGCGTACGGCGTCTCGCCGACGACGGCCACGGCCGCCGTGTAACCGCCGTCGACGCCGTTGCCGTAGCGGTCGTAGGTGACCCGGGAGGGATCGGTGACGGCGGCCCGGATGCCCTGGAGGATCGTGGTGCCTTCGGTGACGGCGCCGCTGCGGCCCTGCCAGCCCACCGTCCAGCCGCCGCTCTGGTTGCCGATGTCGTCGGCGGACTTGCCGGCCACGAACAGCCTGGCGTTCTTCGCCAGCGGCAGCACGCCGCCGTCGTTCTTCAGCAGCACCTGCGACTCGCGCACGGCCTCCCGGGCCAGCGCCCGGTGCTGCGCCGAGCCGACGCCCGGGGTCAGGGAGCGGTCGGTGTAGGGCCGTTCGAACAGCCCGAGCTGGAACTTCTTGGTGAGGATGCGGCGGTTGGCGTCGTCGACGCGCGCCATCGGGATCCGTCCGGCGCTCACCTCGCCGCGCAGCAGGCTCAGGAACCTCTTGTAGTCGTGCGGGACCATCACCATGTCGACGCCGGCGTTGACGGCCCTGGTGATCTCGGCGGCGGTGAAGCCGCTTTGGCCGTCGAGCTGGTCGACGGCCGCCCAGTCCGAGACGACGAATCCGCTGAAGCCCAGCTCGCCCTTGAGGACGTCGGTGACCAGGTACGAGTGGGCGTGCGACTTCACGCCGTTCCAGCTGCTGTACGACAGCATCACCGAGCCCACGCCGCGCCGCACCGCCTCCTTGAACGGCGGCAGATGGACCGCGCGCAGTTCGGCCTCGGACAGCTGGGTGTCGCCCTGGTCGACACCGCCGGTGGTGCCGCCGTCGCCGAGGTAGTGCTTGGCGGTGGCGAGCACGGAGGCCGGGCCGGAGCCCAGGGCCTCGCCCTGCATGCCGGTGACGAACGTCGTCATCGCGCTGGGCACCTCGGGGGTCTCGCCGAACGACTCGTACGTCCGGCCCCACCGGTCGTTGCGCGCCACGCACAGACAGGGCGCGAAGGACCAGTCGATGCCGGTGCCGGCCACCTCCGCGGCCACCGCCCGCCCGACGCGCTGCACGAGGGCGGGGTCCCGGGTGGCGCCCAGACCGATGTTGTGCGGGAAGATCGTCGCGCCGCGCACCGCGTTGTGGCCGTGGACGGCGTCGATGCCGTAGATCATCGGGATGCCCAGCGGGGTCCCGAGGGCGGTGCGCTGGAGGGAGTCGTAGGTGTCGGCCCAGGTCTGCGCGTTGTTCGGGCTGACGGTCGAGTCGCCGCCGGAGAGCACCGAGCCGATGCGGTACGTCGCCAGATCGGACCGCGGGACCAGCGCGTCCTTCTCGATCTGCGTCATCTGGCCGATCTTGTCGTCCACGGTCATCCGGGACAGCAGGTCGGCGACGCGGTCGGCCACCGGCAGGGACGGATCCTGGTAGGGCAGGGCGGCGGTGGCGGAGACCGGTTCCGAGACCGATCCGGCGGGCGGGCCGGCGGCGGCCTGCCCCGTCAGGGACAGAGCCACGGCGCACAGCGCGGCGACGAGCGCCGGGCGGCGCGGGAGGGGTGAGCGGCTCATGCGGACGGGCCTTTCCGGGACGGTCCGTACGTGGGGAGTTCCGGGGCTCGCCCTGTCGGCGCAGGGAGGGAAGAGCGAGCCCCGGAGCGGGTGGGACGCGGCGGGCGCACGGTCCGCCGGCCGGGTCACCGCGTCAGGCCGCGGTGCAGGCGGTGCCGTTCAGGCTGAACCCGTTCGGCTTCGCGAAGGTGCCGCTGTAGCTCCCCTGGAACCCGAACGTCTGGCTGCCGCCCGGCGCGATCTGCGCGGTGTGGCCCGAGCCGCTCGCCGTGACGGCGCCCGACGACGGGGAGACGGAGGCGTTCCAGGAGTTGGTGATGCGCTGCCCGGAGGGCAGCGTGAAGGCGAGTTTCCAGCCGTCCACGACGGAGGAGCCGGTGTTGGTGACGGTGACGTTCGCGGTGAACCCGCCTGTCCAGACGTTCGTGGCGTACGCGACCTTGCACGCCGCCGGAGTGCCGGGGCCGCCCGGGGTACCGCCGCCGGTGTTGACGGTCGAGGAGAAGGAGTTCACCGCGAGGCCCGCGCCGTTCTGCCAGGGCTCGAAACCGGCCTGGACGCTCGTCAGGTACCAGTTGTTCTGGGCCATCCCGCGGGCCACGGTCGCCCGGACGAAGTCCATGACGTCGAAGCTCCAGCTGCCGATCGCCGACGGGGCGACGAAGGACAGCACGTCGTTGGAGCCGTTGCTGCCCGACCACACCTCCCAGGTGCGCCCGCCCACACTGGCCGTGCCGACCGGCGAACCGATCGGCTGGATCGGGCCCACCTTGTTGAACCAGATCATGATCTCGGTGCGGTTGACGCCGTCGGTGCGGGGCGTCGGGTCCAGCCAGATGTCGTACGACGCGTTGTACACGGCGTCGTTGACGTAGCCGTAGGAGATGCTGCTGGGCGCACTGGAGATGGTGCTGAGCTGCGCGGGGAGGTTCGTCCCCGGCGAGCAGTTGGTGTAGTGGCAGCCGTTGAAGACCGACGGGTACGACTTCGGCGCCCCGTTGGTCGGCACCGAGCCGTCGGCCTGGGTGACCCGGAAGCCGGTGTCCGTGGCGGTCACGCACTGGGTGGCGCTGGTGCCCCAGCGGTTGTTCTGGACGACGTAGCGCCCCTGGATCGTGGTGGAACCGAACTGTTCGCAGATCGTGGTGTCGGCTTGCGCCGGCGCCGTGGCGGTCAGCAGCGTGCCGACGACCGTGAGGGCCGTGAGGAGCACGCCCAGTAAGGCGCGCGATGAGCGGGCGGGGGCCGGGGACGCTCTCATGGGGGGGCCTTTCTGCGAGGGGACGGGGGAGTCCGGGGAAGGCCTGGGGATGGGAGCGCTCCCATCTCCCCACGGATGGGAGCGCTCCCAATAACTGCTACGGACGGGACTGTAGAAGTGGCACATGTTCCTGACAAGACTGCGGACACGAAACCGTCGAATCAATTTCGAATGCGCAGGTCACAAGGGATGATCGAGGAGAGGGGACTGGCTTTGGGAACGCTCCCGAAATTTTCGGACGCTTCCGGCGGCCGGGCGCGCACCCGCCGAGGGGCCGCCCGGCGTCCCCCGGACGGTGGGGGCGCCGGGCCCTGCGCGCCCGTCCTCAGGCGCAGGTGCGGCCGTTGAGGGTGAAGGCCGGGGGAACGCCCGCGGAGGCACCGCTCGCCTGGAAGCCGAAGCCCGCCGTACCGCCCGCCGGGACGGCCGCATTGTGGCCCGCGTCGGTCGCGGTGACCGCGGTGCCGGACTGGGTGACCGTCGCGTTCCAGGCGCCGGTCACCTTCTCGGCGCCCTTGAACGAGAAGCCGAGCCGCCATCCGTTCACGGCCGTCGCCCCGGTGTTCCGGACCCGGACGTCGGCGGTGAATCCGCCGTTCCAGGAGGACGTCACGGTGTAGGTCACGGCGCAGGATCCGGCGGGGCCAGGCGTGGGCGTGGGTGTCGGAGCGGGCGTGGGCGTGGGCGTCCCGGTCGGTGCCGGGTCCGGGTCCGGTGCGGTGCCGTCCGGCGGGGTGCCCCACTGCCGCTCGGTTCCCTCCAGCAGGACGATGTGCGAGGCGTTCACCGGTGTGCTGCCCGGAGTGGTCGCGACACCCTCGTAGGACCAGTCGTCGGCCGGGTCCCAGGCGCCCGTGGAACTGATCCGGAACTGCACCTCCTTGCGGTACGCGGACTGGCCGGCGGGCGCGATCACGGTGTCCGAGCAGTCGACGGTGACGTAGTAGACGTCGCCCGCGAGCCGGGTGGGTCCGGACGCCTCGCCGCACTGGTTGTAGTGGGTGGTGACGCTGATCTGGTCCGGGCTCACCCCGGGTTCCAGTGTGAAGTAGTACCGGAGGGAGGCGCCGGTCAGGGCCCGGGCCGGCCAGGCGGACCGGTTGACGAGATAGGCCTTGACCTCCGTGAAGGCGCTTCCGGAGGCGTTCACCGCGGCCTGTACGGAGATCTCCGGCCTGTCGGGCCGCTCGGCCTCGGGAAAGGAGGCCAGGGGTGTGCCGCCGTACTCGGCGTACAGACGGGCCAGCGCGCCGCTGAAGGCCGCGTTGTAGTCGGTGGCGACCTCGTTGTTCACGTAGTTCTGCCGGTCGTCGGTGTAACTGTCGTCCGGCGCGCTGGGGCCGCCGACGAGTGCGCCGTAGAGGGTGTGACGGCTCTCGGCCGGGCTGGTGATCTGGTCGGTCCAGGAGCCGTGCGCGGTGCGATGGTGGGGCTTGGCCGGCGGGTTGGCGCCGAACCCGACGACGTAGCTCGACTCGCGCGGGTTGTCGCCGAGCGCGTAGTCGATCTGCCGGACCGCGAAGTCGTGGTAGCGCGACTTGCGTTCCGGGTCCCCGGTGAGCCAGTCCGAGTAGACGAGCGCCGCGAACGCGGTGTTGGCGGCATAGCGCAGCGAGCCCCAGCTGTCGAGAACCGCCTGGCCGCCGGGGGAGTAGCGCACACGGCTGCCGTTCACGCCGACGGTCCACCAGTCCAGCCAGCGGTTGGCGTCGTCGATGTACCTCTGCTTGCCGGTCAGCTGGGCCAGCAGCACGTAGGCGCCGTAGGAGGTGTCGTCCCAGGACAGGGTCCAGCGGTAGGAGCGGGTGGAGGTCTGCGGCTCGGTGGACAACCGGTCATAGTAGCTCTCCGCCTTCGCCAGGTAGGCCGCGTCGCCGGTCGCCTTGTACAGCCAGATCGCGCCCCACACCAGCTCGTCCTGGTAGCCGCTCCAGGAGTTGTAGTAGCTCTTGGCGTCGGTGATGCAGTCGCTGTACTTGCCCCGGTAGGCGTCCGCGAAGCCGTACAACTGCTGGGCGTGCGTGAGCAGCGTGCCGGCGTAGGCGGCGTCGCTGTCGGCGAACACCATGGAGGAGGCGGCCAGGGCCGCGGCGGTCTGCCCGGCGAGATCCGAGCCCGGACAGGAGGCGTCGATCTTGTAGGCGGGCCGCTCCATGGACATCACCTCGGCCGGGCCCCACCAGGCGTGGTCCTTGCCGCCGTGACCGACCTGGCCGTACAGGACGTTGGGCGCGGGGTGCGCCTTGACGAAGTAGTCGCTGACGAACCTCAGGTTGTTCTTCAGGTACGTCCACTGGCCGGCGGAGGTGTAGGCGGCCCGTTCCTCCAGACCGCCCCAGGCCAGGACCGTCGCCGAATACGCCATCGGCAGGCCGAACTTGACGTGGTCACCGGCGTCGTACCAGCCGCCGGTGAGATCCAGGCCCACGTCCTTGCCGTCGTCCAGCGCGGAATCGCCGCGCCAGCCCACCCGGTTGGTGTCCGGCAGGCCGCCCGACTGCTGGGCCTCGTAGAAGAACAGGGACTTCTGCAACGCCTCGCCGTAATCGAACGCGGGGGCGGCGGCCGAGGAGGAGGCGGTGGCGAGCGGCAGCAGCAGGCCGGCCGTCAGGGTGGCGGCGAGCGCGGCGCCCGCTCCGCGGCGTGGGGCGGCGCGCGACAGCGGGTCGTTCCGTCTGAGGTGACGGAACGGAAGCGGGCGGGGTGAGCCGAACAGGTGCGGGCGCAACGGAATCGTCCTTTCCGTACGGGTGTCGGGAGGAACGGGGTGTGCGGTGCCGTGCCGGGGGCGCGGTGCGGGGGCGGGGCGGGTGGTGCCGGGGCGCGCCGGGGCGGTGGTGTGCCGCGCCGTGCCGGGGCGGTGCCGTGTCGCGGTGTGGGGCCCGTCGGGCGGCTGCGCCGTGTGGGGCGCGGGGCGCGGGCGTGAGGGGGAGCGGGGATGGGTGGGAGGCGTTGTGCGTGACAGTGCGTTTCAGCGGCGCGCTGCGGTAGTTAGCGGTGCGCTGGTGGGGCGCGTTGGAGGAGTGACGGGGTGTGGGAGCGCTCCCATCTCTTTTTCGCCATGAAGCCAGCAGACGCCGGGCGTGTCAAGGGGGGAGACGGAAGCGTGGGGCTGTGGGACGGAGGACCGGACCGGAGGGCGGCTCAGGCCGAGTCCCGGAGCACCAGTTCCGTACGGAGGATGACGTGCCGCCACGCCACCGCCGAGTCCTCCATCTCCTCCAGGAGTAGTCGCACCATGGTCCGGCCGATCTCCTCCAGCGGCTGGCGGACCGTCGTCAACTTGGGCTCCGTATGCCGGGCCCGCATGAAGTCGTCGAACCCGATCACCGCCACGTCCTCCGGCACCCGGCGTCCCGTCGCGTGCAGGACGTTCAGCGCTCCGGCGGCCATGGAGTCCGACGCGGCGAGGACGGCGTCGATCTCCGGGGCCCGCTCGATGATCTCGGCCATCGCGCGGTGCCCGCTCTCCTCGGTGAAGTCGCCTTCCACGACCCAAGTCGGCTTGATCTCGACCCCCGCCCTTTCCAGGGCCTCGCGGTAGCCGCGCAACCGGCACTGGGCGACGTACATGTCGAGCGGCCCGGTGATCGTCGCGATCGCGCCTCGACCACGGCTCAGCAGGTGCGCGACCGCGCTGCGAGCGCCGCCGGCGTTGTCCGCGTCCACGTAGGTGACGGTCTCGTCGACCGAGCGCCGCCCCAGCATCACGGTGGGCAGGCCGGCGTCGGCGAGCATGTCGGGCAGCGCGTCCTCGGCGTGCACGGACATCAGCAGCACCCCGTCGACCCGGCCGCCCCGCGCGTACTCCACGAAGCGCCGCCGGTCCGCGTCGGTGCGGACCAGAGTGAGCAGCAACTGCACCTTGGTGTCGGCCAGCGCGTCACCGACGGCGCGGATGGCCTCCGCGAAGAACGGATCACTGAACTTCCGCCAGTCCGGCTCCGTCATGACCAGCGCCACGGCGTCCGCGCGCCGCCCGGCCAGGGAGCGGGCCGCGAGGTTGGGTACGTACCCCAGCTCCGCGATGGCACGCTGTACGGCACGGCGTGTGGAGTCCCTGACCCCCGCCGCGTTGTTGATGACACGCGAGACCGTCCCGCGCCCCACACCGGCGAGGGCGGCGACCTCCTCCAGTGTCGGTGTGCCGGGGCGCTGTCTGCTGCCCATGACGACCTCCCCCAACCTCCCCCACGAGTCCCCCTACGAGATCACCCGATCCTACGATCCGCGGACCTTTCGGCCGAAGGCGCCCCAATGAGCCAGGTGTCCGGTCATCGCCCTCGCCTGCTAGGTGTGCTGTCCAGGAACGGGGGGGTACGAACGCGTCGCCGTGCCGCGCCCGTGGGCCGCGTTCCCCGTTCATAGGCGGTGGTGGGTTGGCACCGGTCGTGGTCACTGACGGGGCCGCGGCGGTGACGCGGAAGCCTCCGCGCGCGGCGCCGGGGTCAGGAGAGCAGGTTGACGAGTCTGATGTACCGGGTCCAGTCCCAGTACGGGCCGGGGTCCGTGTGGTCGCTGCCCGGCACCTCGTGGTGCCCGATGATGTGCGCCCGGTCCTTGGGAATGCCGTACGTGGCGCAGACCGCCGCGGTGAGCCGGGCCGACTGCTCGTAGAGGGCGTTGGTGAGGTACGCCGGGCGGTCCACCCAGCCTTCGTGTTCGATCCCGATGCTGCGTGTGTTGTAGTCCCAGTTTCCCGCGTGCCAGGCGATGTCCGCCTCGCGGACGCACTGCGCGATGTGCCCGTCGGCGGACCGGACGACGTAGTGCGCGGACACTCTCCGCTGCGGGTCGCGGAAGATGGCCAGGGTGTCGGCGTAGGTCTCCTGCGTGACGTGGATGACGACGTAGTCGAGGCGGTGGCTCGTGGGGCGGTTCGCCGCCGTGTAGTTGGAGGGGCTCGCCGGCTGCCACTCGGCGCCCGGATGATCGACGGCCTGGGGCCTCGCGCCGGCCCGCGGGCCGGAGAGTAAGGCGTAGGGGATGGTGGCGAGCGCGGCTCCCATCAGGAGCCGCCGCCTGCCGGGCAGCGGTGGTGTCCGGTCCATGCGATCGCCTTTCGCTGGTCGTGGGGTGGGTGGGTTAACCGGTGCCTCTGGGTGATGCGGGTGCGGGTGCGGGTGCGGGTGCGGGTGCGGGACCCGGACCGGGTGCGTGTCCGCGTGCGGCAGCCGGTGGCCGGCGCTCGTCGGGGGCGCGCGCACCGCCGGTGGCGGGGAGGAGTTCAGCTCCGCAGCGTGGCCGCCAGCTCGCGCAGCCGCGCGTGCATCCCGCGGTGCGTCTCGCGGGCGGGCAGCCACTGCTTGCGGAGTTTGGCCACGCAGGTGTAGTTGGTGTCGCAGACGTTGGCCAGCGGGGATTCGACGGTCTGGGTCGCGAACTGGTACGCGTCCAGCTCGCTGAATCCGTAGTCGCGTACCAGCCACCGCACCAGGTCAAGCTGGGATATGCGGAAGGCGTCCTCCAGCGGGCGTGCCGAACCGGTCGAGATGATGTGGGTGTCGGACTCGATGCGGGGCCAGGGCGTGGCGAGACCCTTCAGCAACTCGACGATCACCACCGTGTTCATCGCGCACTCCACGGCGACCCCGCAGGTCTCTCCCTCGCCCTGCCGGGCGTGCCCGTCGCCGAGGCTGAGCAGCGCGCCCTCGACGTTGACCCCGAGATAGCAGGTGACGCCGGCCCGCATCTCGGGCGTGTCCATGTTGCCGCCGTGCGCGTCGGGCACCAGGGCCGAGCGCACCTCCAGGTTGGCGGGGGCCACCCCCACCGTGCCGTGCATGGGGTCCAGGGGCAGCTCCACCTCGATGTCGCTGTCCCGCGCCCGGAACATCGCCGTACGCCGGGCCCGGTCCAGCTGCCAGATCCAGACCCTCTCGGGCAGCGGCGGCTGGAGCGTGGCCGTGGTGGGGGTCGAGGTGAGCGCGCCGAACAGGGGGACCGTGGTCGACGCGGCCCAGTCCCGGGCCGGCTCGATCGACACGAAGTGCACGGCGACGGTGTCCCCCGGCTCCGCGCCCTCCACGTGGAAGGGACCGGTCTGGGGGTTGAGGAACGGGAACTCGCAGACCTCGGACACCAGATCCTTCTCGGACCGCACCCGGCCGGCGAAGCAGTCCTCGGTATACACGTCCAGGACCGTGCCGGGGGCGATGCGCGCGACGGGCGGGGCTCCGCCGAACGTCCAGGCGTAGTCGTCCGGTCCGGGACGTACGGTCAGGATGCGGGGGGCACTCATCGCTGCACGGCTCCGTTCTGACGAAGGGCCGGCGGGGGCAGGCCGTCGCCGGTGCGTTCTCGCGGATCACGTTACGGCGACCGTCGGTCGGGCAGAAGGAGGCGGCCCGGATCCGTGGACGGCCGGGGAACTGTGGACAACTCGCTCACTCGGTCGGGTGAGGAGAGGCGGGGTGAGCCGCCGCGGTCCGGGCTGCCGACGCCGGGTTCCCGGGCGGTGGTGAGCCGCCGCGGTCCGGGCTGCCCACGCCGGGTTCCCGAGGCGCGGGCCGAACGAAGTCCGGCTCAGCCGCGTTCCGCCACCGCCGCCGGATCGTCCAGCACCGCCCGCACCACCGAGTGGGCGGCGCCCAGCAACGGCCCCTCGGGTCCGAGTGCCGACACCGACACGGGGCAGGCCGGGCCGGCCGTGCGCCGGGCCAGTTCGTCCCGGAGGGAGGGCAGCAGCCAGGGAGCGAGCCCGGCCAGCGCGCCGCCCAGGACCACGGTCTCCGGGTCGAGCAGGTTGACGGCTCCCGTCAGGGCGATGCCGAGTGCCGTCCCCGCCGCGCGCAGGGCGCGCCGTACCTCCTCGTCGCCCTCTTCCGCCCGCTGGGCGAGCAGGCCGACCCGGTCCTCGCCCGGCTCCAGGCCGGCCGCGCGCAGCACCGCCTTCTCACCGGCGTACTGCTCCAGGCAGCCACGCCCCCCGCAGGGGCATTCGGGACCGTCGGGCCACACCGGCACATGCCCCAGCTCGCCCGCGAAGCCGCGGGCTCCGCGCAGCAGGAGCCCGTCGACGACCACGGCGGCGCCGATGCCGATCTCGGCTGACACGTGCAGGAAGTCCCGCGGCGCGCCCTCGCCGAGCCAGAGTTCCGCGAGGGCGCCGAAGTTGGCTTCGTTGTCCACCGTCAGCGGTATGTCCGCGGGCAGCAGGGTACTGAGGTCCGCGTCGTGCCAGTCGAGGTTCGGGGCGCGCACGACGGTCCGGGCGTCCCGGGCCACCAGGCCCGGCACCGCCACGGCGAGCCCCGCCGGCCACAGGCCCTCTCCCTCCGCCTCGGCGACGACCCGCCGCACCAGTGCGGCGAGCCGCTCGATCACCGGTTCCGGCGAACGGCCGCGGTGGGTGCCGTACCGCACGGCCCGCGCGCGTACCCGGCCGCGCAGGTCGACCGCGCAGACCGCCAGGTGGTCGACGCCTACCTCGGCGCCGAGACCCGCGGGGCCGCGTGCGCTGACGGCGAGCGCCGATCCCGGCCGGCCCACCCGCCCGGGACGCTCGGGGCCCAGTTCCTCCAGCAGACCCGTGCGGATCAGCTCGTCCACCAGGGTGGACACCGCCGCCCGGGTGAGGCCGATCCGTGAGGCGACGGCCGCCCGGGACAGGGGACCCTCGGCGCTGACGGCGTGCATGACCCGGGCGAGGTTGCGGCGGCGCATGCCCTGCTGGGTGTCCGGCAGCGCGCGTCCGGGGCCGGCCGGGTGTGCCTCGTGCGGGGGTGCGGTCATGCCTGGCGTCAGTCCTCGGTCGGTGCCGTCTGCGGCCCCGTCCCCGTCGGCGGCGGGTCCGGGATGGTCACTGGGTGTCCGTGCCCCGCTCCAGCAGCGGGGCCGCGTCGGAGACTACCCCGGCGATCCTGGCCAGCGTCGCCTCGTCCCGCTCGACCGCGTCGAGCACCGGGCCGGCGGCCGTGTTCCAGCGCCGGGCGACCGCGGCCGGATCCTCTCCGGTCAGCAGACCGGCCGCCTGCGCGGCGGCGCCGAGCGCGACCAGTTCCCTGGCCTCGGGGATCTGGACCGGTCGCCCGGACAGCCGTCGTACGGTCTGCTGCCAGGCCGTGCCGCGGGCGCCGCCGCCGATCAGCAGCAGGGGCGCGGACGGATCCGCGTCCTCGTCGAGGACCAGGTCGAGCGCGCCGAGCAGCGAGTGGGCGGCTCCGTCGTAGGCCGCCTGAAGCACCTGTCCGGGGGTGGTGTCGTGGCGCAGACCGTGCAGCAGGCCGGAGGCGTGCGGCAGACTCGGGGTGCGCTCGCCGTCCAGATAGGGCAGGAGGGTGACGCTGGAGCCGGGTTCGACCGCCTCGCGGTCCAGGCCCAGCAGGGCGGCGACGCGGTCGACGGCGAGTGTGCAGTTCAGGGTGCAGGCCAGGGGCAGCCAGTCGCCGCGGGCGTCGGCGAAGCCCGCCACGGTGCCGGTCGGGTCGGTGGGCCGGTGCCGCGACACCGCGTACACCGTGCCCGACGTGCCCAGGCTCATCACCGGCATGCCGGGGCGCAGCCCGAGCCCCAGCGCGGCGGCCGCGTTGTCCCCGGTGCCGGGCGCGACCAGGGTGCCCTCCGAGAGCGGCAGGTCCTGACGGTCGCGTACGGTGCCCGCCACCTCGCCGGGCCGGACCACACGCGGCAGCAGCGCCGGATCGAGCTCCACGTGCGCGAGGATCTCCTCGTCGTACGCCTCGGTGCCGGACGCCCACCAGCCGGTGCCCGAGGCGTCTCCGCGGTCGGTGGTCCCCTGCCCGGTCAGGCGCTCGGTGAGGTAGTCGTGGGGCAGGCGTACGGCCCTGGTGGCGCGGGCCGCCTCCGGCTCGTTCTCGGTCAGCCAGGCCCACTTCGTGACCGTGAACGACGTCGCCAGGACGAGTCCCGTGCGCTCGGCCCAGAACTTCGCGCCGCCCAGTTCCTCGGTCAGCCGGCGGGCCTGCGGTGCCGACCGCACGTCGTTCCACAGCAGGGCCGGGCGGATCGGCACACCCTGGTCGTCCAGGGTGACCAGGCCGTGCTGCTGCCCGCCGATCGACACCGCGGCGGCCTCGCGCGCCGCGTCCCCGCACTGGTGCAGGGCCTCGCACAGGGCGTCCCACCACTGGCGGGGGTCGCTCTCGCGGCAGGCCCCGGAGGACACGGTGTGCGGCGCCTGGCCGCTCGCGACCACCCGTCCGGTGGCCGCGTCGACGACCAGCGCCTTGGTGGACTGGGTGGACGAGTCCACGCCCACGACGAGCGGACCCTCGGCTGCTGACATCGGGCTTCTCCCTCTTCCGCGGCTCAGCGGGATCTGATCCGGGGCCCCGTGGGGGTCCCCGGCCCTCTGCGAACGTCCCCGACCGGGACGATCCAGACATCACTCCTTCGGAGACAGCGCGTCTCTTCCCAGGAACGCGTGCAGCATACTAATTTGTAAACGGCCATGACGAAATAGTCGTAGAACGAGCGAGGAGCCGCGCCATGAACTACCAGCCCACTCCCGACGACAAGTTCACCTTCGGTCTGTGGACCGTCGGCTGGCAGGGACGGGACCCCTTCGGTGATGCCACCCGGACGGCCCTGGACCCGGTCGAGACCGTGCGGCGTCTGGCCGAGCTCGGCGCCCACGGCGTCACCTTCCACGACGACGACCTGATCCCGTTCGGCTCCTCGGAGACGGAGCGCGAGGCGATCGTCAAGCGGTTCCGGCAGGCGCTGGACGCCACCGGCATGAAGGTGCCGATGGCCACCACCAACCTCTTCACGCATCCGGTGTTCAAGGACGGCGCGTTCACCGCGAACGACCGCGACGTACGCCGTTACGCGCTGCGCAAGACGATCCGGAACATCGACCTGGCGGTCGAGCTGGGCGCGAAGGTGTACGTGGCCTGGGGCGGCCGGGAGGGCGCCGAATCCGGTGCCGCCAAGGACGTCCGCGCGGCGCTGGACCGGATGAAGGAAGCCTTCGACCTGCTCGGCGAGTACGTCACCTCCCAGGGCTACGACCTGCGGTTCGCGATCGAGCCGAAGCCGAACGAGCCGCGTGGTGACATCCTGCTGCCCACCGTGGGACACGCGCTGGCGTTCATCGAGCGGCTGGAGCGGCCGGAGCTGTACGGCGTCAACCCGGAGGTCGGCCACGAGCAGATGGCCGGGCTGAACTTCCCGCACGGCATCGCGCAGGCGCTGTGGGCCGGCAAGCTGTTCCACATCGACCTCAACGGCCAGTCCGGCATCAAGTACGACCAGGACCTGCGCTTCGGCGCCGGTGACCTGCGGGCCGCCTTCTGGCTCGTGGACCTGCTGGAGAGCGCCGGATACGAGGGGCCGCGGCACTTCGACTTCAAGCCGCCGCGGACCGAGGACACCGACGGCGTGTGGGCGTCCGCGGCGGGCTGCATGCGCAACTACCTGATTCTGAAGGAGCGCGCGGCGGCCTTCCGGGCCGACCCCGAGGTGCAGGAGGCGCTGCGGGCCGCGCGCCTGGACGAGCTGGCGCAGCCCACCGCCGCCGACGGGCTCCAGGCCCTGCTCGCCGACCGCACCGCCTACGAGGAGTTCGGCGTCGATGCCGCCGCCGCCCGCGGCATGGCCTTCGAGCGCCTCGACCAGCTCGCGATGGACCACCTGCTGGGGGCGCGGGGCTGACCCGCGCGGGGCACCGCCCGCCGCTGCCCGGTCGTGCGTGCCCGACCGGGCGGCGGCCTGCGCGACCGGGCCCCCGCGGCGGGTTCCGCGGACGTCCGCGCGGGGGCCCGGCGTGTGCCCGGGCCCCCGCGCGGGCACACGCCGGGCCGGTCGGTGGCCGCCGGCGGCCGATCGTGCCTGCTGTGCCTGATGTATCTGCTCTACCTGTCGTGCCTTCGGTGGTCCCGGAGGGTCGTCGTCCGGGACCACCGGCCGACGGCTTCCGCCTCCGGCCGTCCCGCCGGCCGACGGCACGGCCGGCGGGTCCCGCCGCGGGCGGTCACCGGTCTACGGCGTCACAGCTCGTCCCCCGCCCCCGGTCCGGGCGCGGCCAGGGCCGACGCGGGGTCGTGGGCCGGGTCTCCCGCGGGGAGCCAGCGGTCTCCTTCCCTGCGGTAGGGCCACCAGCGGCCGTCGCGGCCCAGGCGGAGCTGGTGGGGCGTGCCGACGACCGTCCACCGGTTGGCCCGCGCCCGCAGCGACGGCCGCTCGTCCTCGTCCCACGCCGACTCCAGGGCGGTACGTGCGCGTGCCAGCGCTTCGCCCTCCACCGCCCACTCCTCCTCCAGCACGGACAGCGCGGCGGCACCGCCGTGCCGCCACGCGCGTACCGCCGCGGACATGGCTTCCCGGTCCCGCCCCGTCCCGTCGGCGAGGCGAGCCGCCACGGACGCCTCCGGTTCGCCCGCGGCCAGCCGTACCGCGTCCTGAGCGACCGTCAGCTCCGCCTCCGGCGCGCTCTCCGCGTGCCCGGGCAGCAGCGCCCCGGCGAGCAGCCGGTGCGCCTCCGCCGCCGCCCTGGCGGCCAGCAGGGCCAGCGCGCCGGTGTCGACCCCGGGCGGGGGCGCGGCGCCGGTCTCCAGGGACGGTGGCACGCCCGGCCCCTGCGGCAGCTCGGGCAGAGCGGGCAGCGCCGGCAGCAACGCCCCCGTCGCGTAGGCCTCGGCGGCGTCCACGCCCTCGGGCCGGGGCGTCTCTTCGCCGACGGCCGCGCGGCTGTGCGCCTGGAGCGCGTCCAGCACGGCCTGTTCGCCGCGTCCCCGCATCAGCAGCAGAACGAAGGGATCCTGGTCCAGCAGCCGCGCCACCTGGTGACACAGGGCCGCCGTGTGCCCGCAGTGGTCCCAGGCACCGCAGCCGCATTCCGGTTCCAGGTCGCCCATGCCCGGCAGCAGGTCGACCCCGGCCGCCGCCGCGTCCTCGACGAGGTGCGGCGGCATCTCGCGCTCCAGCAGCGCCGCGACGTGGCCGGCCCGCTCGGCGGCCATGTCGGCGAAGCGGTCCCACTGTTCACCGGACAGCTCCTCCAGCAGCACGTCGGCCCGGTACGCCGTGCCGTCCCGGTCCCGGACCACGGCCGTGATGCGTCCCGGCCGGACGGAGACCGCGCCCACCGCACCCGCGCGCGCGAGCCGGCGGCCCGCCTTGACCTGCTGGGCGTCCAGCGCCGTGTCCTCCAGCGCCCGCAGCCACGCGCGGCCCCACCACGTCTCGGCGAAACCCCGCCCCCGCGCGGGAGGCAGCGCGGTGAACGTGCGCTCCGTCTCACCGTCGTACCCGGTCGTCGCCGTCATCGCGTCCCCTCCCGCAGCTCCACCAGTTCGGCCAGTTCCGCGTCCGTCAGCTCGGTCAGCGCCGCCTCGCCCGAGCCGAGCACCGCGTCGGCCAGTTCCCGCTTGCGGTCCAGCAGGGCGGCGATACGGTCCTCCACGGTCCCCTCCGCGACCAGCCGGTGCACCTGAACGGGGCGGGTCTGGCCGATGCGGTAGGCGCGGTCGGTGGCCTGCGCCTCGACGGCCGGATTCCACCAGCGGTCGTAGTGCACGACGTGCTCCGCGCGGGTCAGGTTCAGCCCGGTGCCCGCCGCCTTCAGCGACAGCAGGAATACGGGGGCCTCGCCGCTCTGGAATCGTTCGACCAGCGTCTCCCGCTCGGTGACGGGCGTCCCGCCGTGCAGGAACAGCGACGCCGTGCCCCGGGACGCCAGGTGCCGCTCCAGCAGGCGTCCCATGGCCACGTACTGGGTGAACACCAGCACGCTCTTGCCCTCGGCGACGATCGTGTCGAGCAGCTCGTCCAGGAGCTCCAGCTTCCCCGACCGGCCGGGGATCACCGGACGGTCCTCCTTGAGGTACTGCGCCGGGTGATTGCAGATCTGTTTCAGCCCGGTCAGCAGCTTCACGATCAGACCGCGCCGCGCCATGCTGTCGGCGCCGGCGATCTCCGCGAGCGCCTCGCGCACCACCGCCTCGTACAGCGCCGTCTGTTCCGTGGTGAGCGACACGGCGTGATCGGTCTCGGTCTTCGGCGGCAGTTCGGGCGCGATCCCGGGATCCGACTTGCGGCGCCGCAGCAGAAACGGCCCCACCAGCCGCGCCAGACGCTGGGCGGCGGCCGGGTCCCGGCCGCTCTCGACGGCTGCGTACCGGCTGCGGAAGGTGCCGAGCGGGCCCAGCAGGCCCGGGGTCGTCCAGTCCAGGATGGCCCACAGCTCCGACAGGTTGTTCTCCACCGGGGTGCCGGTGAGCGCCACGCGCGCGCGTGCGCCGATGGCGCGCAGTTGCCGCGCCGTCGCCGAGTAGGGGTTCTTCACGTGCTGCGCCTCGTCCGCGACGACCAGGCCCCAGGGCACCTCGGCGAGTCGCGGCGCGTCCAGCCGCATCGTGCCGTACGTGGTGAGGACGACATCGCCGTCGGCGAGGTGCTCCAGGTCGCGCCGGGTGCCGTGGAAGCGGCGCACCCGGGTGCCCGGGGCGAACCTCTCGGTCTCCCGCTGCCAGTTGCCCATCAGGGAGGCCGGGCAGACGACCAGGGTCGGCCCGGCGGCCGACGCGTCGGTCTGCCGGTGCAGATGCAAGGCGATCAGCGTCACCGTCTTGCCGAGGCCCATGTCGTCGGCGAGGCAGCAGCCCAGGCCCGACGACGTCATGCGGACCAGCCAGCCCAGGCCCCGGCGCTGGTAGTCCCGCAGCGTCGCGGCGAGGGCGGCGGGCTGCTCCATGGGCTGCCGTGCCTCCGGCTCGGCGAGCCGGTCCCGCAGGGCCGCGAGCCATCCGGTGGGCCGTACCTCGACCTGGTGGCCGTCGACCTCGGCCGACCCCGTCAGCGCGGCGGCGAGCGCGTCGACGACCGTCACCTCGCGGTCCTGCCGTGCGCGGGCGCGGCGTGCCTCCTCGGGGTCGACGAGAACCCACCGGTCCCGCAGCCGCACGAGCGGACGGTTGGCTTCCGCTAGGCGGTCGAGCTCCTCCCGCGTGAGCCGCTCGTCGCCCAGTGCGAACCGCCAGTGGAAGGCGACCAGCGCGTCGGCGGAGAGGAACGACGGCCCTCCGGCGGCGTCGTGGCCCGGACCGGGGCCGACGTCCGCACGGGCGGTCAGGCCGCGAGCCGCCTCCCGTGGCCAGTGGACCTCGACCCCGGCACCGGCCAGGGCCCGGGCGCCCGCTCCCAGCAGATCGCCGACCTCTTCATCGGCCAGTTCGACGGCGTCCGGCACGGCGGCCGACAACAGGGGGCCGAGCGGCGGCCAGGCCCGCGCCGCGCGGCCCAGAGCGCGCAGGGCGGCCATCCGCGCGTGCGACCCGAAGGCGTCGCCCGCGGTGCCGGCCCACACCTCGGCGGCGTCCGCGACGAGCGCGGGATCCCGGACGCTGTGCACCTGAGGCACGGCCCGGAAGGACAACGCGGCGCCGTCCATGCCGCCGGCCGTCAGACCGGGCACCTCGATCCGCAGCGACAGGCGCACTCCCGCGTCGTGTTCGGCCGCGACCTCGTCCGCCCAGGCCCGCAGCCCCGGCAGGCGACGCGGCTCCGGCGCCGCGTAGGCGGGCCCGCCGGCCGCGAGCGGCGCGGCGGGGGAGCGGGGCAGGGTGTCGGCCACGGCGTCGAGGAAGGCGCGCACCAGCCCCTCCGGGTCGGGCAGCCGCGCGGGCAGGGCGTCGCCCACCGGAACGGCGTGTGCTTCCGGCGGCATCGCGGCGGCGAGATGGCGGAGCAGCCCGGCGTCCTCCGCGCCCAGCGGGCCCGCGCGCCAGGCGTCGTGGTCGTCCCGGGTCAGCCCGGGCAGCAGCAGCCCGCGCGCCACGAGGCGCAGGGCGTGCACGGCGACGGTCCCCCAGAACACGGCCGCGCGGTGTCCGTACCCGCAGGCACGCGCGCGCGTGAGGACGGGAAGGGCGGCGCGTACCGGCAGCGAGACCGCGGGGACGCGCACCGGCTCGACGCCGTCGCCGGCGGGCACGACGACCGTCAGCTCGGTCGCGAACCCCGGCGGGACGGCCGGAAGCGGCCCGCCGTCCGGCCGCCAGAAGGAGACGGCGCCGGTGCGGGCCGGGTCAGCGGGCAGGAACACGGCGCAGCACCGGGAGAGTCCGGAAATCTGCGGGTGAGGTGCGGGAGGTGTCTCGTGGCGTGGTGCCGGGGAAGTCGTCTGCGCGGCGATGACCATTCCTCAAATTTGACTAGTGGGGTCGTGACGGCCGAGGGTACAGGATTGCTGGGCTTCTCGGGCGGGATGCGGGTGTGGGGTGGCTCACTGTGCGGGAGGGTGGGTCCGGGCGCCTCCTGCGCGACGGAGTCACCGAGGGCTTCTCAGGGGCGATGCGGGGTCACACCTCAGGGATGTCTCAGGGTCGCGGTTCGGAACTGCGGGAAGCGCGGTCCCGTTTTTCAGAACAGACAGCGGCAAGGGCCGCGAAGGAGGCGACGCCATGTCGAAGAACACCAAGATCGCCGCGGGGGGCGTGGCGGCCGGGATCATCCTGCTGATCTGGCTGCCCTGGTGGGCCGCGCTTCTGATCGTCCTGGGAGTCCCGGCCGCCGCGTACCTCGCGCTGGACCCCTCGCAGCGGCGCAGGCTGCGCCGCGCCCGCCGCAGGCAGCTCGGCCGCTGAGCCGCTAACGCGGCGCCGGGGCCGTGCCGCCCAGGCCGCACCTGTTGACGAGGTCACCGTCCGCGGGCCTGCCGACCGTCTGGTCCGCGGGCGGTGGGGTGCCTCGTTCCACCCACCCGGTCAGCGCGTCGAAAGCCGAGCGGTAGCACGGCAGGATCGGCCGCAGCCGGTCGGGATACGTGTCGTAGAGCCCGTCGACGTGCGTTCCTCCTCGGATCGTGTAGGAGCGGTGCAGCCCGCCCCGCCCGCTCCGGTCGATCATCCGTGTGTACACATCGGAGTGGGCCGCCTTCGGCAGCAAGGCATCCAGGTCACCGTGCACTGTGATCAGCGGCTTGCCGATGCGTCCGGTCAGCGCCACCCGCGCCAGGGCCCGGTGCACGGACGCGGGGCGCGACGCGTAGTCGTACGTGGCGTCGGCGGGGCACGGCGCCAGAATCCGCTCCGGCGTGGTCCCGGCGGACGGGCCCGGGCAGCCGGGGTCATACGCGGGGTCGAACTCGGCGCGGTAGATCTTCTGCGTCAGCCCCCAGTAGGTCTTCTCGTGGTACGGCCACAGAAACTCGGAGCCACGGGCGAATCCCACCGCGTACAGGTCTTCGTCCCGGGCCGTGCCGAGCATCCGTGCCACCGTCGCGGGCAGGGACGTCAGCAGGCTGGAGCCCCGTACCGACCACAGGGCACCCTCCCAGTCGACGCCGCCGTCGTACAGCTCGGGCTGGTTCTCCAACTGCCAGCGAGTCAGATAGCCGCCGTTGGAGATGCCGGTGATGTAGGTGTGGCGAGGCGCGCGCCCATAGCGCTGGGCGACCACGCGCCGGGCCGCCCGGGTGAGCTCCGTGGTCCGCGTGTTCCACTCCGCGACCGCGTCACCGGGCCGCTGTCCGTCCCGGTAGAAGTCGGCGCCGTTGTTGCCCTTGTCCGTCGCCGCGTACGCGTAGCCCTGCGCCAGGACCCGGTCGGAGATCGCCTTGTCCGTGGCGTACTGCTTGCGCGTGCCGGGAGCGCCGGTCACCACCAGGCCGCCGTTCCAGCGGTCCGGCAGCCGGATCACGAACTGGGCGTCGTGCCGCCAGCCGTGCGTGGCGTTGAAACGGGAGGTGTCGGGGAAGTAGCCGTCGACCTGGATGCCGGGTACCCCGGACGGAGTCCGGGTGGCGCTCGCGGTCAGTCCGGCCTGGTCGGCCAGGTCGGTGTACGGGGTGCCCGCGAGACCGGCCGTCGTCAGGTCGGGCAGGCAGGCACTCCGTTGCAGGGCCGCGCCGGGCACGCGGACGCGCTCCTGGCGTGCGCAGTGATCACCACCACCACCGCCCGCCGTGTTGGCGGCCGCGGCCGGGCCGGTGAGCGTGGCCGCGACGAGAGCGGCGATCGCGCAGGGAACACCGCGGGTGAGATGCATCAGGGCCTCCAACGGAGAGGGACCGGCACGGCTGCAAGGAGCGGAGGGCTGAGGGCAGGAGCTGAGCCGTGGGCGTGGGTCGCCTCATGATGTGGGTCTGTCGCACCCCCATCCATGGGTGGGGAACACAGGCGGCAAGGCCGCGGTATGGGGATTGAAGACAGGGGACAGGAACGGGGCGGGGGATTTCCAGGCCGGAGACATGCTCCCCGGTGTACCGGCGGCGTGCGGAAACTCTGCCGACCAGGCCCGGGAAGGCGCGGTGCTCCGTCCCCGTCGGCCGGCCGGTCGAGCCCGCGACCACTGAGGTGTGTCCGGGCCTCGCGCCCTGCCTGTCGCCGACCCGTGCTCGGGGGCCGGCGACGGCAGGGTGCGGGACTCCCCGGAGGGCAGGGTGCGGGACTCCCCGGAGCCCGGCCTCAGCTCGGGCGCACGGCCAGCTTGTCGAGCGCTTCGAGCAGGCCCGGGAGCTCCGAACCCCGGAGCACCGGCAGCACCTCTCCGGGCTCCTCGTCGAGCAGAACGAAGGCGATGTCGTCGGTCCTGGCCACCAGCGACCAGCCGGGACCGTCGGCGCGCAGGGTGCGCGCCTCGCCCGGTGCGAACGCCGACCGCACCCGGCCGAGCGGCGGAGGGCTGTCGAGGTACGCCCGGGCCTCCGCGAGGGCCCGCCGCACCCCTCGGCGGCCGGTGGCGGCCCGGCCGTCGCCTCCCTGCCCCGAGCCGTCCGCGGCGACGGAACCGTCGTCCTGGACCGGGACGTCCGCCGCAGCGGAACCGTCGTCCGGCACCGGGACGTTCGCGGCATCGACCCGCTGCCGCCACAGCGACCACTGGAGGGCGATCTCGTCGGCGCCCAGACGCCGCTGGGCAGGCCCCCAGCTGTCGGTGTCCGGCGGTGACAGCGCGGGGCGGCCGGCGGCCCCGGGGTCCGGATCGTGCGGCGCCGGCACCCCCGGTGCCGCCACGGCGACGGCGACGGGCCAGCCCGGCAGAGCGGCGACGACCGAACGCCCGTCCGGCGACAGGTCGTACTCCATGCCGCAGTCCCAGGACGCGATGGCGACGGCGACCAGCGACACGTCGTCGACGGCCACCGTCCACCGGGCGCCGTCACCGTCCTGCCCGAACACCAGACCGTACCCGTCGGCCAGCGGCGGAAGGCCGAGCGCCGCGCACGCCTCCGGGTAGTCGTCGCCCAGCACGCTCGGAAACGCCGCCGGCGTCAGCAGCACCGCCGTCAGCACATAGAGCGCGTCGTCCGCGGCGGTGACGGCGTTCTCATCCGTCCCGGACATCCCAGCCTCCCCCCATCGGTTCGACCAACGGCGGGCACCCTAGTGCGGCCGGAAGGCGCTTGTCACCAGGCCCGATCCCGGCGGAGCCGCGATTTCCCGGCCGGACGCGGCCAAAACGGCCGGCCACCGTCGGCAACCGGCCGGAGTCAGGCCCCCGGAAGCCCGAGCAGCGAGCGGGCCACCGTCCGGGGAGACTCGCCGCGCTCCCGCGCGAGCGCGAGGACGGCCCGGCACGCCAGCTCGTTCACCCCGAAGGACAGTGCCTCCGGCGACACCCAGCCCGCCGCCTCGTCCACCCGCTCCCGGTCGTCCTCCACGCCCGCCGACACATACGCCGCGGCGGCCTCGAAAAGGTTGTGCGCCCGCCGGTCCGGCTCCGGCGCCGCCTCCGCGCGCCAGGCGCCGAGGACTCTGCTACAGGCCTTGCCCACCCTGCCGAACATGCCGACCACCATCCCCCTGTACGGGTGCTGCCGTCCTGGCGGATCCACCATCTGCTGCTTCTCAACGTAGAGTTGCAGGCCGGGCGGCAGAAGGGGCAGGGTGCGGTGAAGCGCTTCGAGCGGCTGGAACAGATCCGGCGGATGGATCCATACCGGGAGGCGTCGGAGATCTACCGCCTCATGTCGGCCTACGAGTTCCCCTGGGACGTCACCCGCGCCCTGGAACTGGCCCTGTACCGCACGTACGCCGTCCCCGGCATCGGCCGGCTGCTCGCCGAGACGGCCGAGCTCACCGACCGCTCGCAGAAACGGTACGACGACACCGCCCTGCTCCTCGACGCCGTCGTCGAGCACGGATTCGCCAGCGAACAGGGCCGCACGGCGATCCGCCGCATCAACCAGATGCACCGCAGCTACGACATCGGCAACGACGACATGCGCTACGTCCTGTGCACGTTCGTCGTGACGCCCAAGCGGTGGATCGACGCCTACGGATGGCGCAGGCTGTCCCGCCACGAGACCATCGCGTCCGCCGTCCACTACCGCACGCTGGGACGGCACATGGGGATCAGGGACATCCCCGAGTCCTACGAGGAGTTCGAGTCCTGCCTCGACGCCTACGAGGAGGCCCACTTCGGCTGGGACGAGGGGGGGCGCCGCGTCGCCGACGCCACGCTGGACCTGATGACCTCCTGGTACCCGCGCCCGCTCGCCCCCGTGCTGCGCACCGCCATCTTCGCGCTGCTCGACGACTCCCTCCTGCGCGCTTTCCGCTACACCCCGCCGAGCCCCGCGACGCGTGCGTGGGTGCGCCGCGCGGTACGGCTGCGGGGGCGCGCGGTGCGCCTGATGCCGCCGCGGCGCGGCCCGCACTACGCCCGGCAGAACTGGGAGATCAAGGGATATCCCGACGGCTACCGGCTGGAGGAGCTCGGCACCCGTCCGGTACCGGGCGTACGGGGCTGTCCTGTACGCCACGTCGGCGGGCCGGCGGCCGAGTGAGCCGAGGGCCCGTCCCGGCCGGTCGGGCCCGGCGCGAGACCAGGACCCGCTCCGACGCCCAGCCGAGGGCCCGTCCCGGCCGGCGGGGACCGGCGCGGGGATGGCGCGCGCGAGCGTGAGGATGCCCGCCGGACGGGGGCGTCCGCGGCCGGCTCACTCCTCGCGGACGGCCAGCGCCAGGAACTGCGCGTCCTCGTCGACGTACGACGCCATACGCCATCCCGCACCGGCCAGCAGGGGCCGCAGACGGGGCTCGGCGCGCAGGTCGTCCGGTGTGATCCGGCGGCCTTGCCGTGCCGCGAGGGCGGCCCTGCCGATCGGGTGGAACAGGGCCAGTACCCCGCCGGGGCGCACCACACGGGCCAACTCCCGCAGGTTCTCCGCCGGATGGGGCAGATGCGCCACGAGACCCGCCGCGAACACGGCGTCGAGCGAGCGGGAGCGCAACGGCAGCGCGGCGACATCGGTCAGCAGCAGCCGTCCGTCCCGGTCCCGCCCGGCCCGTACCGCGGCGTCCAGCATGGCCGGTGTCAGATCGGCCCCGATCACCACGCCCGTCGGTCCCACGGCCGCCCGCAGGGGCGGCAGGGCCCGTCCGGTGCCGCAGCCCGCGTCGAGCACGCGGTCCCCCGGGCGCAGGCCGATCGCGGCCACCGCGGCCGCGTAGGCGGGGCCGTCGTCGGGGAACCGGCTGTCCCAGTCGGCGGCGCGGGCGGTGAAGAACTCCTGGACGTGCGTGTGGTCGTCGCTCATGCTCCGCATGATCCCGCACCGGTGTCCCACCGGCACGGGAACGTCCGCCGCCACGGCTCCCGGGACGTCTCCCGCGCGAGCGACCTCGGCGGGGAGACCCCGCGGTGCCGCGCGACAGGCGGTCCCGCGCCGGGGGACGGAGGCGCTGATCACCTCGCCGGGCACACCGGGGGGCACACACCGCCCGGCCGCTCGACTCGGTGGGCTGACCGAGGATCGCCCGGAGGCCCACCCGACCTCAGTCCGCCACGCCCTTGTGCGCCACGACCTTGTCGACGGTGACGCGTACCAGGAGTTCACCCGGGACGCCGTTACGGGCGGCGAACTCCTGCGCGCGTTCCCCGCCCATGTAGCGGGCCCCGATGCGCGCGGCCCAGTGCCGCATCTCGCCGAGATCCTCCGACAGCCGGGCGCGGCCGTGCACCACGACGAAGTCGAAGGGCGGCCGGTCGTCGTCCACGCACAGGGCGACCCGGCCGTCACGGGCCAGATTCCGCCCCTTCACCGAGTCCTTGCCGGTGGTGAACACCACCTCGTCCCCGTCCAGCAGGAACCAGACCGGCGCCACATGCGGACCGCCGTCCGCGCGGACGGTCGAGAGCTTTGCCGTGCGGGTGCCGTAGGAGACGAACGCCCGCCATTCCTCGTCGGTCATCTTCTGTGCCATGTCCCCATCCTCCTTGCCCGCAGCCCGGCCGTGGGGAAGGCTGGCGGGCAGACCCCTCCGCTCAGGGGGAGATATCGCACGGGGAAAACACGGGGAGACAGGACCATGGCGCAGAATCGGGGACTCGGCTGGCTGCTGGACGACCTGACCGAGCGCGTGCAGCATGTGCGGCACGCACTCGTGCTGTCCAACGACGGACTGGTGACGGGGGCGAGTACGGGGTTGCGGCGCGAGGACGCCGAGCACCTCGCCGCCATCTCCTCCGGACTGCACAGTCTGGCGAAGGGCTCGGGCCGCCACTTCGGCGCCGGCCGGGTACGTCAGACGATGGTGGAGTTCGACGACGCGGTGCTGTTCGTCACCGCGGCCGGCAGCGGCAGCTGCCTGTGCGTGCTCAGCGGGGCGGACGCCGACATCGGGCAGATCGCGTACGAGATGACGCTGCTCGTGAACCGGGTGGGGGAACACTTGGACGTGGACGCCCGCCAGCCCGAGCGGACACCCAGCAGAGAGCTCTGACCTGGGCGTTCACCCCGCCCCCGTGGAGTTTTCCACAGGCTCACCGGCAGGGACCGGCAAGCGGCTACTGTGTGTGAGCGCGCAGGCGCAGACGGCGCCGACGCGTACACTCCACGGGGGAGACGATCATGTCCGGCAACACCGCAACGCACCAGAACCCGGCCGCCACCGAGCAAACCGCCGACGCCCGGCCCACTCCGGCCGGGCCGCCGGCGTTGATCACGCGGAGCAACGCGGCGCGTGAACTCGGCGTGAAACCCAGCGAGCTGGACATCGCCGTCCACCTGGGACGCGTCCGCACCGTCCCCGACGGCGCCGGCCGCCGGCACGTCCCGCGTACCGAGATCGAGCGGCTCCGCGGCGAGGAAGGCTTCCCGCAGTCCCTGCGCGAGAGCGTGAGCACCGTGGGCACCACCCGGGGGGCGGCCCTCATGGGCGTGGCCAAGGCCCGGTTCACCCGCCTCGCCCGCCTGGGCCTTCTAACACCGGTCACCTTCTACGTCAACCGCTACCGGGCGGTGGTCTGGCTCTATCTGGCGGACGAGCTGCGCCAGTTCGCGGCCGACCGGCGGAACGCCCCGCTGCTGGAGGGCCGTCTGCCCGAAGAACAGCGGACGCGGCTGGACACGGGCCTGGACCTGCGCCCCCGCGCCTGGCGGGGGCGGCATCTGGGATTCATGCTGCGCCAGGCCCGCGACCCCTGGGCACGGGCGGCGGCGGTGGCGTCACTGCTCGATGCGGTCCACCTCTCGCGGACCGTGCGGGACCCCTACGAGCGCTCCCACCTGAACCGCCTCCGGAGGGAACCTCCCGGGCACGGCTCGCCCGGCTCCCCGGCCGCGCGGATCGCCGCGGACATCGCGACGGCGGACGACCCGCAGGAGATCGAGTGGCTCCAGGCAGAACTTTTCCGCGAGCTGGCCGTCGCCCGCGACCAGCGGCCGGCCCCCCGGCCGGCGCCGAAACCGGCGGCACACCGTCCGGCACGGGAGCCGGCCTGTCCGCGGCCGGCCTCGCGGCCCACCGCGTCCCACCCGGCACCACGGCACCGGCCACCCGGGCGCCCCGGCCCCGAACGGACCCGCCGTGTGCTGAGCTGGTTCCGCCGCAGAGGCTCGTGAGTCCGGGGCGACGGCGCTACAGAGCCCGGAAGAGCCCTTCCTGGACGACGGACACCAGCAGACGCCCCCGTACGTCGTAGATGCGGCCACGGGCCAGGCCCCGTCCGCCCGTCGCGATCGGCGACTCCTGGTCGTACAGGAACCACTCGTCCGCGCGGAACGGGCGGTGGAACCACATGGCGTGGTCCAGCGACGCCATGTCGAAGCCGCGCGGTCCCCACAGGGGTTCGACCGGGATGCGCACGGCGTCCAGGAGCGTCATGTCACTGGCGTAGGTCAGGGCGCAGGTGTGCACGAGCGGATCGTCACCGAGCGGCCCGACCGCGCGCATCCACACGGCGCTGCGCGGCTCGGCGTCCTTGATCTCCTCGGCGCTCCAGCGCAGCCGGTCCACATAACGGATGTCGAAGGGCTGGCGCCGGGCCATCCGCTCCAACTGCTCGGGCAGCGCGCCGAGATGCTCACGGATCTCGTCGGCCACCGTCGGCAGGGACTCCGGGAGCGGAACCTCACGGGCCGGCGGCAGCTGGTGCTCGAAACTCCCCGGTTCAGGCTTGTGGAAGGAGGCGGTGAGATTGAAGATCGTGCGGCCCTGCTGCACGGCGGTGACCCGGCGGGTCGTGAAGGACCGCCCGTCGCGGACCCGCTCGACCTGGTACACGATCGGCACGCCCGGCCGGCCCGGGCGCAGGAAGTACGCGTGCAGCGAGTGCACGGGGCGGTCGCCGTCCGTGGTCCGGCCGGCGGCGACCAGCGCCTGGCCGGCGACCTGGCCGCCGAAGACCCGTTGCAGGGACTCCTGCGGACTGCGGCCGCGGAAGATGTTGACCTCGATCTGCTCCAGGTCGAGCAGGTCGACGAGCCGTTCGGCCGGATTCGTCATGGGTGCGTTTCTCCTGTGCTCAGAGCTGGCCGACGTCGGTGACACGGACGACGGCGCGTCCCTCCGCGTCGGAGGCCGTGAGATCGACCTCCGCGCTGATGCCCCAGTCGTGGTCACCGCGCGGGTCGTCGAAGATCTGCCGGACACGCCACAGGGCGTTCTGCGGCTCCTCCTCGATGATCAGCAGCTTCGGGCCGCGGGCGTCGGGACCGGTGCCCAGCTCGTCGTACTCGTCCCAGTACTTGTCCATCGCCTCGCCCCAGGCGTCCGCGTCCCAGCCGGAATCGGCGTCCATCTCGCCCAGTTCCCCGACCTGGTCGAGGGCGGCCAGCTCCACCCGGCGGAACATCGCGTTGCGCACCAGCACACGGAAGGCACGGGTGTTGGTGGTGACCGGCTTGACCTGGTCCGCCTGCTCCTGCGCCTCCTCGGCGGTCATCTCCTCCGGGTTGGCGAGCTGCTCCCACTCGTCGAGCAGGCTGGAGTCGACCTGGCGCACCGTCTCGCCCAGCCACTCGATCAGATCCTGCAGATCCTCGGACTTGAGGTCGTCCGGGATGGTGTGCTCCAGGGCCTTGTAGGCGCTGGCGAGGTAGCGCAGCACGATGCCCTCGGTGCGGGCCAGCTCGTAGAAGGAGACCAGCTCCGTGAAGGACAGCGCCCGCTCGTACATGTCGCGCACGACCGACTTCGGCGACAGCGGATGGTCACCCACCCACGGATGGCTGCGGCGGTAGGTGTCGTACGCGTGGAAGAGCAGCTCCTCCAGCGGCTTGGGGTAGGTGATGTCCTGGAGGCGCTCCATGCGCTCCTCGTACTCCACCCCGTCCGCCTTCATGGCGGCGACGGCCTCGCCGCGCGCCTTGTTCTGCTGGGCGGCGAGGATCTGCCGCGGGTCGTCCAGCGTCGACTCCACGACCGACACCATGTCCAGCGCGTACGACGGCGACTCGGGATCGAGCAGTTCGAACGCGGCCAGCGCGAACGTGGACAGCGGCTGGTTCAGCGCGAAGTCCTGCTGGAGGTCGACCGTGAGGCGGACGATACGGCCCTCGGCGTCCGGCTGGTCGAGCTTCTCGACGATGCCGCCGTCCAGCAGCGAACGGTAGATGGCGATGGCCCGCCGGATGTGCCGCAGCTGCTGCTTGCGCGGCTCGTGACTGTCCTCCAGCAGATGCCGCATCGCCTCGAAGGCGTTGCCGGGCCGGGCGATCACCGACAGCAGCATCGTGTGGGTCACCCGGAAACGGGACGTCAGCGGCTCCGGCTCGGACTCGATGAGCTTCTCGAAGGTCTTCTCCGTCCAGCCGACGAAGCCCTCGGGCGCCTTCTTGCGGACGACCTTGCGGCGCTTCTTCGGATCGTCACCCGCCTTGGCGAGCGCCTTCTCGTTCTCGATGACGTGCTCCGGCGCCTGGGCGACGACGAACCCCTCCGTGTCGAAGCCCGCCCGCCCGGCCCGCCCGGCGATCTGGTGGAACTCACGCGCGCGCAGCGTGCGGACACGGTTGCCGTCGTACTTGGTCAGGGCCGTGAACAGCACCGTGCGGATCGGGACGTTGACACCCACCCCGAGCGTGTCCGTGCCGCAGATGACCTTCAGCAGACCGGCTTGGGCCAGCTTCTCCACCAGACGCCGGTACTTGGGCAGCATGCCGGCGTGGTGCACACCGATGCCGTGGCGCACGTAGCGGGAGAGGTTGCGGCCGAACTTCGTGGTGAAGCGGAAGTTGCCGATCAGCTCGGCGATCTTGTCCTTCTCCTCCCGCGTGCACATGTTGATGCTCATCAGCGCCTGCGCCCGCTCCACCGCCTGCGCCTGCGTGAAGTGCACGATGTAGACGGGGGCCTGCCGGGCCTCCAGCAGATCGGTGAGCGTCTCCGTGAGCGGCGTGTACCGGTACTCGTACGACAGGGGCACCGGTCGGGTCGCCGAGCGGACCACCGCCGTGGGGCGGCCGGTGCGGCGTGTGAGGTCCTTCTCGAAGAAGGACACGTCGCCGAGGGTGGCCGACATCAGGACGAACTGCGCCTGCGGCAGTTCCAGCAGCGGGATCTGCCACGCCCAGCCGCGGTCCGGCTCGGCGTAGAAGTGGAACTCGTCCATGACGACCTGGCCGACGTCCGCGTCCTTGCCGTCACGCAGCGCGATCGAGGCCAGCACCTCGGCGGTGCAGCAGATCACGGGGGCGTCGGCGTTCACGGAGGCGTCGCCGGTGAGCATGCCGACGTTCTCGGTGCCGAACAGCTTGCACAGCTCGAAGAACTTCTCCGACACCAGCGCCTTGATCGGAGCCGTGTAGAAGGTGACCTCGTCCCGGGCCAGCGCCGCGAAATGGGCAGCCGCCGCGATCATGCTCTTGCCGGATCCGGTGGGCGTCGACACGATCACGTTCGCACCGGAGACGACCTCGATCAGCGCCTCCTCCTGATGGGGGTAGAGCGTGAGACCCCGCTCCTGCGCCCATGTCTCGAAGGCTTCGTAGAGGGCGTCGGGGTCGGCGGTCGGCGGCAGCTGATCGATGAGGGTCACGCCCCCATCTTGCCTGGCCCGGGCCCCGATGCGGGAATCGGATGCGGGCTCGAAGATCATGAAGGCTACGCTGTGGCGACGGCGGCACGTCGGCGAGCCGGGCCAACTGAACAGCGGCACACGAGGAATGGGGCGGGCAACGGCGATGATGGGACCAGCACACTCACTGTCGGGCGCCGCCGCCTGGCTCGGCGTCGGCGCGGCCGTCGCCGCGGCCGGGCACCCGATGCCCTGGCCGGTCCTGCTGTGCGGCGCGCTGATCTGCGCCGGTGCCGCGCTCGCCCCGGACCTGGATCACAAGGCGGCCACGATCTCCCGGGCCTTCGGACCTGTCTCACGGGGCCTGTGCGAGATCGTCGACAAGTTGTCGTACGCCGTCTACAAAGCCACCAGGAAGCAGGGCGACCCGCGCCGCTCCGGCGGGCACCGTACGCTCACGCACACCTGGGTGTGGGCGGTCCTGATCGGCGGGGGCACCTCGGTCCTGGCGATCACCGGCGGCCGCTGGGCGGTGCTGGCGATCCTCTTCGTGCACATGGTGCTGGCCATCGAGGGCCTGCTGTGGCGGGCGGCGCGCGGCTCCAGCAGCGACGTCCTGGTCTGGCTGCTCGCCGCGACCAGCGCGTGGATCCTGGCCGGCGTCCTGGACCAGCCGCAGGGCGGCGCCGACTGGCTCTTCACGGCGCCGGGCCAGGAGTACCTGTGGCTCGGACTGCCGATCGTGCTGGGCGCGCTGGTCCACGACATCGGGGACGCGCTGACCGTGTCGGGCTGCCCGATACTGTGGCCGATACCGGTCGGCCGCAAGCGCTGGTACCCGGTCGGCCCGCCCAAGGGCATGCGGTTCCGGGCGGGCAGCTGGGTGGAGCTCAAGGTGCTCATGCCGGCGTTCATGGTGCTGGGCGGAGTGGGCGGTGCGGCGGCGCTGAACGTCATCTGACGCCCCGGCCCGCGCCCGGTGCCCCGCCCGGGCCCGCCGGTCAGGGCGCGCCGCCGGAGCCCTGGCCCTCACCGCCCCCGTAGCGGCGCTCGAACCGGGCGACGCGGCCCTCGGTGTCCACCGTCCGTGCCTTGCCCGTGTAGAAGGGGTGGCTCTCCGAGGAGATCTCCACGTCCACGACCGGGTAGGTCTCGCCGTCGTCCCACTCGATGGTCTGGTCGCTGGTCGCGGTGGACCGGGTGAGGAAGGCGTAGCCGGCGGCGCGGTCGCGGAAGACGACGGGGTGGTAGTCGGGGTGCTTGTCCTGCTGCATGGGTTCTCCTCGTGCGGCGGGGGCCGGAGCCGTGGCGGTGCGCCCACGGCGGGGATCGGCGGGGTGGCGGGGGGCGGAGGAGGCCGTGGTCTAGCGGCGGCTCGTCGTACGCGTTCGGTCCGTTCCGTGGGTGCAGGTCGTGCCGCTGGGTCAGGCGGTTCCGCGGGGGAGTACGTCCTCGTCGACTATGTGCACCGCGGCCTCCTCGGCGGAGGCTGCCGCGCCGTCGATGCCCACGTCGGTGGCGACCAGCGCGGGCTCCTCGTCCTCGTGTGCCCCCTGGTCGGGTGCCACAAGCCGGCCGGAGCGGGCCGCGCCGACCTCGTTGTCCCACAGCTCTCCGTCGGTGCCCTGGCAGTCGCCGAGACCGTCGCCGTCGGGGGCGATGTTGTCCGGGAGCTCCTCGGCGAGCCGCTGGTCCAGGGTCTCGCCGTCCCGGCGCTCGGCGGCCGTCACGCCGGTGTGCTCCACGGCCCAGGGCCGCTCCGGCGGGGACCAGCCCCGGTCGAGGGGATCGTCGACACCGTCGTACTCCAGGGTGTCCTCCGAGTCGAGCAGCCCCGTGTCCTCCCTCTGCTCGGACCTGTCGGGCTGGTAGACGTCGTCTCCCCATCCGTCGGCGCTGTTCACGGGTACCTCCAGGGGGGTGGGGACGGGCCCCTCGTCACCGCGGGCGGCGGCGGGCCGCCGCTCCCGCTCGGGGCACAGGCGCCACCCGGTGCCGAGCCGCGTGGTTCCCGGGCGCTCCCCGAGCTGGTGCCTCTCACCAGCCTTCCACCCCCGTTCGGCACCGCGCAACGGCAGAGGCCCGGGCCGGGGATCCGCGTGGCCTGGACCGGGGTCGGCATGGCCTGGCCCGGACGCCCCCGACGCGCGGGCCCGGGCGCCCCCCGACGGCGCACGCCAGGGTGGCCCGACGGCCCTCGCGCGGTGCCGGCCAGGCCCGGGCGGCCGGGCGATCGGCGCCGCCCGGCCCGGCCGCTCCAGGACGCCGGGGCGGCTCCCGTCCGGGGCTCCCCGGGGCGCCTCTCACCCGGCTCCCGCGCCCCGGCACGGAAGCCGGAGGGTCCCCGCTCCCGTCCCGGGGCGGACACGCCCGTCCGTGCGAGCCCGTCCGTGTGGCCGTACGGACCCGCCCGTCTCACAAGGGGCGCCCCTGGTCAGCCGTGCCAGGACCGCCACAGGGCCGCGTAGGCGCCGTCCGCGGCGACCAGCTCGTCGTGGCTGCCCAGTTCGCTGATCCGGCCGTTCTCGACCACGGCGATGACGTCCGCGTCGTGGGCGGTGTGCAGGCGGTGGGCGATGGCGACCACCGTGCGGCCGTCCAGGACGCGGGCCAGGGACCGCTCCAGGTGGCGTGCCGCCCGCGGGTCGAGCAGGGAGGTCGCCTCGTCCAGGACCAGGGTGTGCGGGTCGGCCAGCACCAGCCGGGCCAGCGCGATCTGCTGCGCCTGCGCCGGGGTGAGCGCCACGCCGCCCGAGCCGACCTCCGTGTCCAGGCCGTCGTCCAGGGCACGGGCCCAGCCGTCCGCGTCGACCGCGCCGAGGGCGGCCCACAGCTCGGCGTCGGTGGCATCGGTGTCGGCGAGCCGGAGGTTGTCGCGCAGGGAGCCCACGAAGACGTGGTGTTCCTGGTTGACGAGGGCGACGTGCGAGCGGATCCGTTCGGCGGGCATCCGGGACAGCTCGGCGTCGCCCAGGGTGATGCTTCCCTCGCGCGGCGCGTAGATCCCGGCGAGCAGCCTGCCGAGGGTGGACTTGCCGGCGCCGGAGGGACCGACCAGTGCCATCCTGGTGCCCGGGGCCACCTTCAGGGACACCTCGCGCAGCACGTCCGTGCCCTCGCGATACCCGAACCGCACCCGGTCGGCCCGGACGTCACGGCCGTCGGGCACCAGGGCGCGGTCACCGGCGTCCGGTTCGATGTCGCGTACGCCGACGAGCCGGGCCAGCGACACCTGCGCCACCTGGAGCTCGTCGTACCAGCGCAGGATCAGCCCCACCGGATCGACCAGCATCTGGGCGATCAGCGCGCCCGTCGTCAGCTGGCCGACCCCGATCCACCCCTGGAGGACGAAGACACCACCGATCATCAGGACGGAGGCCAGCACCGTGACGTGGGTGACGTTGATGACCGGGAAGAGCACCGATCGCAGCCAGAGGGTGTAGCGCTCCCACGCGGTCCACTCCTTGATCCGGCGCTCCGACAGCTCGACGCGGCGGGCGCCGAGGCGGTGGGCCTCGACGGTGCGGCCGGCGTCGACGGTCTCGGCGAGCGCGGCCGCGACGGCGGCGTACCCGGCGGCCTCCGAGCGGTAGGCGGCGGGCGCCCGCCGGAAGTACCAGCGGCAGCCGATCACCAGCACCGGCACGGCGAGCAGCACGGCGGGCGCCAGCGGCGGGGCCGTGACCACCAGCCCGCCCAGCAGCAGGACCACCCACACCACGCCGATCGCCAGCTGGGGGACGGCCTCGCGCATGGCGTTGGCGAGCCGGTCGATGTCGGTCGTGATGCGGGAGAGCAGATCACCGGTGCCGGCCCGCTCCAGGACGCCGGGCGGCAGCCCGACCGACCGGACGAGAAAGTCCTCGCGCAGGTCGGCCAGCATCCGCTCGCCGAGCATCGCCCCGCGCAGACGCACCTGGTGCACGAAGGCCGCCTGGAGCACGAGGGCGGTGACGAACAGCGTCGCCGTGAACCCCAGGCGCAGGTCCCCGGCTCCGTCGGAGACCCGCTCGACCAGGCCGCCCAGCAGCCAGGGACCGGCCATGGAGGCGACGACGGCGACGGTGTTGACGGTGACGAGGAGCACGAACGCGCGGCGGTGCCGGCGCAGCAGCTCCGTCACGTAGGCGCGTACGGTCGCGGGGGCGCCGACGGGCAGGGTGCTCGCCGTCGTCGGGGCCGCCGGGTCGTAGGACGGGGGCGCCACGCCGATCATGCTGTCTCCTCGATCTCTTCCAGTTCCTTCAGGACCTCCCGGACGCCGTCGACGCCATGGACGCCGGCGCGGTCGTGCCCGTCGTGCGCGGAGACGGCCTCGTCCTCCGTCTCGCGGGTCACCACCGCCCGGTACCGCGGCTCGGTGCGCAGCAGCTCGCGGTGGCCGCCCACCGCCGCCACCTCGCCCGCGTGCAGGAACGCGACCCGGTCGGCGCGGTCCAGCAGCAGCGGGGAGGAGGTGAAGACCACGGTCGTGCGTCCCGTCCGCAGTTCCCGTACGCCCTGCGCGATTCGCGCCTCGGTGTGCGAGTCCACGGCGGAGGTCGGTTCGTCCAGGACGAGCACTTCCGGGTCGGTGAACAGGGAGCGGGCCAGCGCGAGCCGCTGGCGCTGGCCGCCCGACAGGGAACGGCCGCGTTCGGTGATGCGGGCGTCCATCGGGTCCTCGGCGCCGAGCGAGCCCTGCACGAGCGCGGCCAGCACGTCCTCGCACTGTGCCGCCGCCAGGGCCTCCTCGGCGGCGACGCCGCCGGACGCGGGCACGTCGAGCAGTTCCCGCAAGGTGCCCGAGAGCAGCACCGGGTCCTTGTCCTGGACGAGGACGGCGGTGCGGGCGCAGTCCAGGGGCAGTTCGTCGAGCGGGACGCCGCCCAGCAGGGCCGAGGTGCCTTCCTCGCAGGCGTGTCCCCCCAGCCGTTCCGCGAGACGGCCGGCCGCGTCCGGGTCCCCGCACACGACGGCGGTGAGCCGGCCGGCCGGGGCGAGCAGGCCGGTGGCCGGGTCGTACAGGTCTCCGGAGGGCACTTCGGCGGCGCGCGAACCCCCGGTGTCGGTGGCGCGCTCCAGCGACAGCACGCGCGCCGCCCGCCTGGCCGAGGGGCGGGAGAAGGAGTACGCCATGGCGATCTCCTCGAAGTGCCGCAGCGGGTAGGTGAGGAGCATGACCGAGCTGTAGACGGTGACGAGTTCGCCGACGCCGATGCGGCCCTCGCGGGCCAGGTGCACGCCGTGCCAGACCACCGCTATCAGCAGCAGGCCCGGCAGGAGCACCTGGATCGCGGCGATCAGGGACCACATGCGGGCGCTGCGCACGGCGGCGTGGCGGACCTCCTGGGAGGCGCGGCGGTAACGGTCGAGGAAGAGTTCCTCGCCGCCGATGCCGCGCAGCACACGCAGACCGGCCACGGTGTCCGAGGCCAGTTCGGTCGCGCGGCCCGCCCTCTCCCGCTGGACGTCGGCCCGCCGGGTCGCCCGGGGCAGCAGGGGCAGCACGGCGAGCGCGAGGACGGGCAGGCCCATGATGACCACGACGCCTAGGGCGGGCTGGTAGACGAGGAGGCTCACGCAGACCAGCACGATGGTCAGCGCCGCCGCGGTGAAGCGGGAGACGGCCTCCACGAACCAGCCGATCTTCTCGACGTCACCGGTGGAGACGGCCACGACCTCGCCCGCCGCCACCCGCCGGGTCAGTGCCGAGCCGAGCAGGGCGGCCTTGCGGGCCAGCAGTTGCTGGACGCGGGCCGCCGCGGTGATCCAGTTGGTGATCGCGGTGCGGTGCAGGAAGGTGTCGCCGAGTGCGTTGGCCGCGCAGCACAGGGCCATCAGGCCGCCCGCGAGCGCGAGCCGGGTGCCGGAGCGGTCGATGACGGCCTGGACGGCGATGCCGACGCAGAACGGCAGTGCCGACACGGCGGCGAAGTGCAGCAGTCCCCAGGCCAGGGACTTGAGCTGGCCGCCCAGTTGATTGCGGAAGAGCCACCACAGAAAGCGGGGGCCCGAACGTGCGTCCGGCACGCCCGGATCGGGAAAGGGAAGGTCTTGGATCTGCATGACGTCCCAGCGGCTTGGGTCGGGGTGCCGCACGACACGGCATCAAGGGGCAGCAAACCGTCAAAGGTTCGCGTCGGCGCGCGGTCGAAATCAAACGGTTTTCCGCAGAGCGCACAGAACCGGCTGCCGTGCGGCGGGCGGTGGCGTGTGAGGGCGGGCGGGGGCCGGGACACCCGCCCGAACGGCGGTGGGAGGATGGAGCGATGCGGAAACGGGGTGTACGGCGCGTGGCGGCCGCGTGGGTGGTCGCCGGTTCCCTGCTGGTGGCGTCGGCCGCCTGCGGCCGCCCGGACGGCGGGCGTCCGCGGGCGGACGGTGCGCAGTCCCCGGCGGCGGGCGGGGCGGCCCGGACGCGCGCCGCGACGCACGACACGTCCCGCGTTCCGGGCATCGGCGACCGTCTCCACGGGCGTATCCCCGCCGGCTCCCGCCAGGTGGTGGCGGTGTACGGCGAGGGGAAGGACTCCGCCGACTCCACCGTCGTGCTGTACACGAAGCACGGCTCCGCCTGGCACCGGGGGCGGAGCTGGTCGGCGCACAACGGCACGAGGGGCTGGACGACGCACCACCGCGAGGGCGACAAGCGCAGCCCCGTCGGGGTGTTCACGCTCAGCGACGCGGGCGGTGTCCTGCCGGACCCGGGGTCCCGTCTGCCGTACACGCGGTCCGCCGCCTTCGCGGCGCCGCGCTGGTGGGCCAAGGCGTACCGGCACGACTTCGACTACGTGATCGCCATCGACTACAACCGCGTCAAGGGCACTGCGCCGAACGACCCGACCCGCCCCGAGGGGGCCGCCGCGGGCGGCGGCATCTGGCTCCACCTCGACCACGGCAGCGGCACCTCGGCCTGCGTGAGTCTGCCGAAAGCGGCGATGGAGTATCTGCTGCGGACGCTCGACCCGCAGCTGCGCCCGGTCGTGGTGATGGGGGACGGGGCGGCCCTGGGGGCATGAAGCCCGAGGTTCTGTCCTCCGGCGGCGTCTGCCGGGGCACCGGAGCGGCGGCGCGCACCGGGCCGGGCGCTGCCGCGCGGGCACCGGCCGCCCCGGTGACCCGCCGCGACGACCTCGGGGCGGCCCGGCCGACCCGCCGTCACCGCCGCCTCACCCGGCGGCCGTCTCAAGGGGACGTGTGGCCGCAGTCCCCTGGGGGCGCCCCGTCGACCAGCGTGTCCAGCAGACCCCCGAGCACCGCGCGCTGCTCGTCCGTCAGCGGGGCCAGTATCTCCTCCGCGGCCGACCGGCGGGCGCGGCGCAGCTCGCGCAGGGCCGTGCGCCCGTCGGCGGTGAGCTCGATGCGGATCACCCGGCGATTGGCCGGATCCGGCACCCGGCGTACCTTCCCGGCCCCCTCCAGCCCGTCGACCAGCGTCGTCACGGCCCGGGGCACGACTTCCAGCCGCTGTGCCAGATCGGCCATACGGGGCGGTGAGGTGTAGTGCGCCAGGGTGCGCAGCAGCCGCGACTGGGCCGGCGTGATGCCGAGGTCGCGCTGCTCCAGATGGCGTTTCTGAATGCGGTGCACCCGGCGGGTGAGCCGCAGCAACTGCTCGGCGAGCAGGCCGTCGGGATCGGGGCTGGTCATGCGGGAACGATATCAGCACAAGGTTCATTGTGAGTATAGGTAACAATGAGCTATGCTCCGTCGCGTTCGCGGTCCCGCGGATCCGAGCCGCGGGCCCTGGTCCGTGTCGCCCCACCACCCGTAGGAGCCCATGCATCCCGACCACCAGCCGTCCTGGACCCCGCCCCCCGGCACCACCGAACAGCCCCGGCAAGTACGCCGCGTCCTCGGGCTCTTCCGCCCCTATCGCGGCCGGCTGGCGGTCGTCGGCCTCCTGGTCGCCGCCTCGTCGCTGGTCTCGGTCGCCACGCCCTTCCTGCTGAAGGAGATCCTCGACGTCGCGATTCCCCAGGGGCGCACGGGCCTGCTGAGCCTGCTCGCCCTCGGCATGATCCTCAGCGCCGTCCTGACCAGCGTCTTCGGCGTGCTCCAGACGCTGATCTCGACGAAGGTCGGCCAGCGCGTCATGCACGACCTGCGCACCGCGGTCTACGGCCGCTTGCAGCGCATGTCGCTCGCCTTCTTCACCCGCACCCGCACCGGCGAGGTGCAGTCCCGCATCGCCAACGACATCGGCGGCATGCAGGCCACCGTCACCTCCACGGCCACCTCCCTGGTCTCCAACCTCACCAGCGTGGTCGCCACCATCGCCGCGATGGTGGCCCTCGACTGGCGGCTGACCGTCGTCTCGCTCGTCCTGCTTCCCGTGTTCGTGTGGATCAGCCGCCGCGTCGGCAACGAACGCCGCAAGATCACCACCCAGCGGCAGAAGCAGATGGCGGCGATGGCCGCCACGGTCACCGAGTCGCTCTCCGTCAGCGGCATCCTGCTCGGCCGCACCATGGGCCGTGCGGACTCGCTCACCCGAGCCTTCGCCGACGAGTCCGACCGCCTGGTCGGTCTGGAGGTGCGGTCCACCATGGCGGGCCGCTGGCGGATGGCCGTCATCACGATCGTCATGGCCGCCATGCCCGCCGTCATCTACTGGGCCGCGGGCCTGGCGCTCCACGTCGGCGGCCCGGACGTCTCGATCGGCACCATCGTCGCCTTCGTCTCGCTCCAGCAGGGCCTGTTCCGCCCGGCCGTCAGCCTGCTGTCGACCGGCGTGCAGATCCAGACCTCGCTCGCGCTCTTCCAGCGCATCTTCGAGTACCTCGACCTGCCGATCGACATCACCGAACGGAAGGACCCCGTCCGCCTCGACCGCATCAAGGGCGAGGTCCGTTTCGAGAACGTCGAGTTCCGCTACGACGACAAGAGCGCCCCCGTCCTGGACGGCGTCGACGTCACCGTACCCGCGGGCGGCAGCCTCGCGGTGGTCGGCCCGACCGGTGCCGGCAAGTCCACCCTCGGCCATCTGGTGCCGCGCCTGTACGACGTGACCGGCGGCCGGGTCACCCTGGACGGGGTCGACGTGCGCGACCTGGACTTCGACACCCTCGCCCGCGCGGTCGGCGTCGTCTCGCAGGAGACGTACCTCTTCCACGCCTCGGTCGCCGACAACCTGCGCTTCGCCAAGCCCGACGCCACCGACGAGGAACTGGTCGCGGCGGCCAGGGCGGCCCAGATCCACGATCACATCGCGTCCCTGCCCGACGGCTACGACACCGTCGTCGGCGAGCGCGGCCACCGCTTCTCCGGGGGCGAGAAGCAGCGCCTGGCGATCGCCCGCACCATTCTGCGCGACCCTCCGGTCCTCATCCTCGACGAGGCGACCAGCGCCCTGGACACCCGGACCGAGGCGGCCGTCCAGGAGGCCATCGACGCGCTGTCCGCCCACCGCACCACGCTCACCATCGCCCACCGCCTGTCCACCGTCCGGGGCGCGGACCAGATCCTGGTCCTCGACGCGGGGCGCGTGGCCGAGCGGGGCACGCACGAGGAGCTGCTGAGGCGGGACGGGCGCTATGCGGCGCTGGTCCGCCGGGACGCCCGACTGGAGCCGACAAAATGAAGATATGCCGGGTTTGTGGAGTTTTGGGGGTTACCGTGCCCGCATGCAGATGAACACTCCGCCACGGAGCACGAGGAGCACGATTCGACTGACGCGCCGGGGTCGCCTCGTCTTGATCGCGACCGGAGCCGTCGTGGCCGGCACCGCCGTGGCGGTGCCGCTGCTGTCCCTGGGCGGCGACGAGAAGCCCCGCCCGACCGCCTTGGTCATCCCCGAGGGCTGGCGCGCGAGCCAGGTCTACGAGGCCGTCGACAAGGCCCTCGAACTGCCCCCCGGCACCACCAGGAAGTCCCTGGCCAAGGCCCGCCTCAGGTTGCCGGGCGACGCGGAGGGCAACCCCGAGGGCTACCTCTTCCCGGCGACGTATCCGCTCGGCGCCGACGCCACGCCGGAGAAGCTGCTGGCCGCCATGGTCGACACGGCCAACAAGAAATTCAACGGCGCCCCCATCGCCGCCGGCGCGCAGCGCAACGAGATGAACGTCTACCAGGCGGTGACCATCGCCAGCATCGTGCAGGCCGAGGCCGCCACCGAGGCGGACATGGGCAAGGTCTCCCGGGTGATCTTCAACCGTCTGGAGCGCGGCATGCCGTTGCAGATGGACAGCACCCTCAACTACGCGCTGAACCGCTCCACGCTGCGGACGTCGGTCAAGGACACGCGGCTCGACAGCCCGTACAACTCCTACCAGCGCATGGGGCTGCCGCCGACGCCCATCGACAGCCCGGGCGAGGCCGCGATGCGTGCCGCGATCAACCCCACGCCCGGCGACTGGCTGTACTTCGTCACGGTCAAGCCGGGCGACACCCGCTTCACCGCCGACTACCGGAAGCACCAGCGCAACGTCGAGGAGTTCAACCGCAACCAGCGCAGCGCGTCCGCGTCGGCCCGCTGACCCGGCGGGGCATCACGCGGCGACCGCCGCCTCCGCCGGCCCGGCCGCGAGCAGCCGCCTGATGTCCCGTACGGCGGCGCGGCCCGCCCGGTTCGCCCCGATGGTGCTGGCCGACGGCCCGTAGCCGACCAGATGGACCCGCGGGTCCGCGACCGCGCGCGTCCCCTCGACGCGGATCCCGCCGCCCGGCTCGCGCAGGCGCAGCGGCGCCAGATGACCGAGAGCCGCCCGGAAGCCGGTCGCCCACAGGATGACGTCGGCCGCCACGCGCCGTCCGTCGCTCCATTCCACTCCGTCGGGCGTGATCCGCTCGAACAGGGGCCGCCGGTCCAGGATCCCCTCCTCGATGCCGGTGCGGATCGCGTCGTTCAGCGGCAGCCCCGTCACCGACACCACGCTCCGCGGCGGCAGCCCCCGCCGCACCCGCTCCTCCACCAGCGCGACCGCCGCCCGGCCCGCGTCCTCGTCGAACGGTCCGTCCCGGAAGACGGGCGGACGCCGGGTCACCCAGGTGGTGGCCGCGGCGTACGGGGCGATCTCCAGCAGGTGCTGCGTGCCGGAGGCGCCCCCGCCCACCACGACGACCCGCTGCCCGGCGAACTCCCGCGGCCCGGCGTACCGCGCGGTGTGCAGCTGCCGCCCCCGGAAGGTCTCCTGGCCCGGATAGCGCGGCCAGAACGGGCGGTCCCAGGTGCCGGTGGCGTTGACCAGCGCCCGTGCCGCCCAGGTGCCCGCCGAGGTCTCCACGAGCAGCCGGCCGCCGTCCCCCTCGCGGACCGCCCGCACGCCGACGGGCCGCCGGACCCGCAGACCGAAGGCACGCTCGTACGCGGCGAAGTACTCGGAGACCACCTCGGCGGACGGCCGCGCGGGGTCGGCGCCGGTCAGTTCCATCCCCGGCAGGGAGTTCATGCCGTGCACCCTGCCGAAGGTCAGCGACGGCCAGCGGAACTGCCACGCGCCGCCGGGGCCGGGGGAGCGGTCGAGCACCACGAAGTCCCGCTCCGGCTCGAAGCCGGTGCGCCGCAGATGAAAGGCGGCGGACAGGCCCGCCTGACCCGCGCCGACGACGACGACCTCGACCTCGCGCACGCTGTTCACGCTTCCACCAACAGCGTCCCGGTCACGGATCTTCCCGGGCCCGCGCGCCCCCTCCCGGCCGGAACCCGGCGCGTACGTCAGGATGGGAACCATGTCAGATGCCTTCACCACCCGAGTCCTGAACATCTCCACCGGCTCCCAGGAGAGGGTCGTCGACATCACCGGCGACTGCGCGTCCTTCCTGCGCGAGGCGGCGGCCGGCCGCGACGGGCTGCTCAACGTCTTCGTCCCGCACGCCACGGCCGGGATCGCCGTCATCGAGACCGGCTCGGGCAGCGACGACGACCTCCTGGCCGCCCTGCACGCCCTGCTGCCGGCCGACGACCGCTGGCAGCACCGCCACGGCAGCCCCGGCCACGGCCGCGACCACGTCCTGCCGGCCTTGGTCCCGCCGCACGCCACCCTGCCGGTCGTGGACGGCCGCCTGGAACTGGGGACGTGGCAGTCGGTGTGCCTGGTGGACACCAACCGGGACAATCCCGACCGGCGGGTTCGACTGAGCTTCCTGGGCTGACCGACGAGTCCGGCGCGGGGGTCGTGCGGGGCCGGCTGGTACCGGCCGGCGGGACCCGCGTCGCCCCCGCTCTCCAGCGGCGGGCCCCTTTGCGGGCCGTGTGCCGGGATATGCCGGTCTCTGCGGCGGTGTGCGCGACGGGACGGCCCGCGAGTCTGACCGGAATCCGCCTGCCGTGAACGGTCAGCCGAGCGTCACGGTGGGAGACGAACCCTGGGTGCCGTGTCAGCCGCTGATTCCGGTGTACGCGCGCAGTCCCTTCCGCCATAGCCGCAGCGACAAGAGGAAAGCCGCAGCTCCGCAGAGGGGGGAGGCCAGTGCGAGCCACGTTGGTACCAGCAATTGATTGGCGTGCCCTGTGAGAACGGCCGCTGGTATGTAGGCCACGAAGGCGAGCGGAAGGACGAATGTCAGGGCCGCGTGTACTGTCTTGGGGAGGATGTGCAGCGGATAGTTCCCGAAGACGGACATGATCTCGTCAGCCCATTCCCACCACGGACCGGCAAGGGGTGAGCGAAGGGCCAGAGAGCCGAGGGCCGTCGCTACAGCCCCTTCCAGCAGCGTGCCGCCGATGACCGCTGCCAGGGCGTACCCCGCGCGGGCAGGTGTCCAGGAAATGTTCATGCTGGTGAGGGCGAGTGCACACAGGGTGAGAGCGACGCAGAGATCACCTAGTCCGTTGGGGTGGAACCGGCTGAGGAGGACCTGTCGGTAGACGGACATGGGGCGAAGAAGGAAGCCTTCGATTCGCCCTTCTTGAACGGTGCGGGGCAAGAGGACCAGGTTGTGGAAGGCGACAACCGCCAGTGCGTGGCTGAGTAGGCGCATCGACGCGATGAGAAGTACCTCGCCTCGACTCCATCCGCCCATTCCGGGAAACCGGCTCACGAGTACGGTGGCAAAGACGAGTACCGACGACTGCCACAGGATGCCGAATATCAGCCCGAGGAGGAAGTCGCCGCGATACTCCAAGCGGGCTCGCACATTGAGTCGTATCAGAGCCGCCGCGGTCCGCCACTGTCGACGATGAACATGCTCGTCTGATGGCACGGTGCTTTTCATCCCCCTTGAACGGCTATTTTGCGGTCGGCCAGGAGCCAAAGACCGCGGGTGGCCAGAAGGAGCAGGACGCACCATGCCGCCTGCACGGCGAGATGGGCCCAGGCTTCCCCGCTCGGTATTCGGCCCACGTAGAGGGACAACGGGATGTTGATGACACCTTGAAAGGGCAGCCAGGATGTCATGGTTTGGAACCACTGAGGGAAGAACCACAGGGGTGCGAGGGCCCCGGAGAGCAGATTCTGTAGGAACTGGTAGCTGAGCAGCGCATTGTGGTTCACCATGGTCCAAAAGCACACCAGGTCGACAGCGAGGGTGAACTGGTAGAGGAGGAACTGGCCCAGCAGGAAGGAGCACGCGGCGAACGCTCCGGCAGCGGCGCTTGCCGGGGGCTGCACCACGTCGAGTCCCAGCCCGGCAAGGAGGCCCACGAGCAGCCAACACGTGCAGTAGGCCTGGTCTCCGAGCCCGCGCAGCAGGTGGTACCGGCGCGCGGCCAGGGGGCGCAGAAACCAGTAGGCGACTGTTCCCTCCTGAACGTGCTGCGCGAGCGTGTCGCGTCGCAGGTAGCGATCGAGTCCCGCGCGCTGGCTGATCAACAGGGCGAGAACGGCGTACGTGACGGCTTGGTCACTCTCAAGGCCGGCCCTGCTGGGCGTGCCGTCGTACAGGGCACGCCAGAGGCAGACGACCAGGGTCATCTGGACAGCGGTGCGGGCGGCGGTGAAGGTGAGACGCACGGGTTGGTGCCACTCGGCGAGCGGGGAGATGCCGGCTATGCGCCAGGCCCGCCGCAGGTGCAGGAGTCGCATCAGGGGGGTGTGGTCGGGTATCAACTCTCACTCCGCTGCGGAGCGCGGTCGTCTGTGCCGGGGATGCGGTACGCAGCGCGTATGACGTCCTCTGTCTCGGGATCGGCGGTGGTGATGTCGAGGACGCGGAAGCGGGCGACCAGCTGGCGCACCACGTCCTGCCTGCGGATCGTGCGGGTGCCGTCGGGAGTGAACGTGAGGGTGCTTTCGCCTTGCGACGTGGCCCTGACGCCGGGGAGCACCACGTCGCCGGGCGGTTCTTCGAAGGTGACCCGTAGTCTCCAGCCCGTCCCGAAGCGGGAGCGGAGTGCGTCGAGCGGGCCGTCGAAGACGAGGCGGCCGTGATTGATCAGGGCCACCCGGTGGGCGAGACGGTCCACTTCCAGCATGTCGTGCGTGGTCAGCACGACCGTGCGGTGCCGTTCGGCAACCTGCTGGCGGAGGAAGCCGCGGACTTGTTCCTTGACGACGACGTCCATGCCGATCGTCGGTTCGTCGAGGAACAGCACCTTTGGGTCATGCAGCAGGGCTGCCGCGAGATCGCAACGGACCCGCTGGCCAAGAGACATGTGGCGCGCAGGGGTGTTCCAGAACTGCGAGAGTCCCAGCAATTCGTCGCATTCACCGAGGCGGCGGGTGTACTCCCGCCGGGCCAGGCCGTACATGTCTCGCAGGATGTCGAACGAGTCGCGTCCTGGCAGGTCCCACCACAGCTGACTGCGCTGCCCGAAGACGACCCCGATGGTGCGCGCGTTGGCGGCGCGGTTCGCGTGAGGGACGCGGCCGGCGACGTGCAGGGTGCCTGATGTGGGTGTCAGCACGCCGGTGAGCATCTTGATGGTGGTCGACTTCCCCGCTCCGTTCGGGCCGAGGAAGGCGAGCAGTTCACCGCGCTCGACGTCGAGATCGAGCTCGTGGACGGCGCGTCGCGTTGTATAGGCCGGCCGCGCGAGCGCGCGCAGCGCCGCGCGTTTCCCCGTGGCGCGAACCGGGATTCGGAAGTCCTTGGTGAGGTTGCGGGCGGAGATCATGGCCGTCGCTGCGGTGGTGCCGGGTGATGGGGTCATCAGGGTCCTGTGTCGGCTGTCGTGGAGCGCTGGACGCTGAGAGCGGGGCTTCAGGCCCCTGCGAGCCGGAGCCGTTCGGCCACTTCGCCGGCCAGGTGGGTGTAACCGGGTCCGCCCTCGACAGTGACGGTTTCCTTCTTGGCGTTGAACACCAGGACCCACAGCCCGGCCGACCAGGCCACTTCGTATTCTTCCGCGGTCCAGGGGCGGCCCCGCGCCACGGCGTAGGCGTTGAGGAACTCCTCGCTCTCGCTGAGGAGGGGGGTGTCGCCGGGATTGCCGGTAACACCGAACACGGCGCTGGCTTGCCCGGCGAGCGCGGCCTCCGGACGGCTGACCGCGCTGTCCCAGTCATGGACGACGAGGAGTTCGTTGCCGCGCCACCGGGTGTTCTGGGACTCGAAGTCGCCATGTCCGACGACGTCCGGCAGATCGCTCGCGGCGAGCCGGGCCCGCACTCGGTCCGCCGTCGTGTCGAGCCATCGCGGTCCGGGCGTTTCGTTGAGGTCGACATCGAGATCGTCGGGCTCGGGCCAGGTCCTGGTGTCGTCGTGGTCCCAGCCGATCCATGGCGGCGCCGGGGCCAGGGACGACACGTCGGCAACCGCCGGTGCGGCGCCGACGAGGCGGGCGAGCGCGGCAGCGAACAACGCCGGCGCGCCCTCGCGTGCCGCGAGCAGTGCTCCGCCCGGCACCAGACGCTCAGCGGTCGCCGTGAGCGCGCCCAGCGGGGTCGGCGCCACGAGCGGCTCCGGGCAGGGGAAGCCTCGCCCGTGAAGATGCTTCTGCACTTCGAAGCACCCGTGCAGCCGCTCCGCGAAGGGCCGGACCTTCACGACGACCTCACTGCCGTCAGCCAGCCGGACTCCGGCGGCCACCGACAGATGCACATGCTCGAAGAGGTACTCACCGACGGGTGAGCCGAGGTTGTCCCGGCACCAGTCCGACAGCTGTTCACGTGCGACCGACAGCACAATGGAATCCTTGAGGTTGACGAAGGTGAGCGCCAAGGGCGGCAGGTCAGTACCTGACCACGGGGTCGAGAGGGCTGGACCGCAATGGACGGGACCGACGCAGATCCCGGCTGATCGTGGTACGGCGAAGCCAGCGGTCCGTTCCGTCGTAGCGAGCCCGGAAGGGCCGCCGTCCGTGCACGGCACGGTAGTTGTCGACCAGCAGGATGTCACCGGGCACGAGCGGAACATCCGTGAGGGACGCGGACAGCCGCCGGCACAGGGCGTCGAGCGCCTCCCGGGCGGCTTCGTCACCCGGGAGTGCTGACATGTACGGGGGGTCCAGCCGCAGATATGGGGCCTGACGGGATCCGAACAGGACCGCCACTGGATGTTCCCATACGGCAGGTGTGGATTGCTGTGCCTGGGTGAGGTTACGCAGATGCTCAGTGTCCGGGCGTATGACGAACCGCGGCTGGAAGAGCAGGTCGACTTGGGCGGAGGTCAGGCTGGTGACGTCCAGCGCGGCGAGCGTGGTGGCGACCTGATCGTCGTTGCGCAGGCACAGCAGACCGAGGTAGTCACAGCGGTCGGAGCGGAAAGCGTCTTCTACGTGATAGTCGAGAACGGTGTCGCTGCTGTGGCCGGTCTGTTCGTCCTCCCGTCCGCGGATGGGAAGGATGTCGGTGACCAGACGCCCCTGCTGCAAGGAAGACCACGAAAACGGATCTCCGAGCTGAGTGGCCAGCAGGAGTAACCGGAAGTCGTCCGTGAGGGTGCGCGAACGATCCGTCTCCCGCCAGTGCGACGGCGTGGGCCCGGGCTCGGGATCCGCATACGGGTCACGGACCAGCAGCGCCGGCGTCGACTCCAGACGCCGCATCGCGTGCAAGTGCCGCAAGAGCGTTCCGGGCAGAGCGGCGGCCAGAGTGGGTGCCATGAGGAGGAACTGCTCGTCTTCGGTGCTGCGGTGCTCCCGCCGCAGCTCTTCGGCGGCCGAGCGCAGCGCCGAGGACTCCGCCGCGCTCAGCACGTAGGTCTCGTGCGTTGGCGCATCCCGCGGTGTTGGCGCTGCGGGTACTACGTGTGTGGTCATAGCCGCGCCCCTCGTGGTTGTCCCATGTCTGTGGGTCATACTCGACTGCCGCGCGGCTTGTGGCCGGCCGCCTCGGCAAGCAGCCGCCACAACTTGATCCACGGCTCCTCGGGGAAGGCCTGCCTCACCACCGCCTGGTTGCGGGCCAGAGCGGCGGCGTGCGCTGACGGCCCGCCGTGGAGGACATCCAGGAACGCGGACGCCGCCGCCCGGAAGCCCTCGTCGCTCACGTCGACGCGGGTACTGGTGAACTCATCACCGTAGATCTTCTGGAAGACCTCGTAGTCCGTGACGGCGACCGGAAGGCCGGCCACGGCCGCCAGTGCCGGACCGAGCCCGACGGTCTCCACGTCCGCCACAGACGGTGTGAACACCACACCGCCCGACGTCGCCCGGGCCAGCCGCAGCAGGTCGGTCTCGTCCAGATGATGCCGGCCGTCCGCGCTTGCGAAGCTGGCCAACGGAACCCCGTCGAGGAAGCGGACATCGTCGGCTACGCCGAGCCGTTCGGCCTGGGCCACGACCTGCCGCGCATAGGGCGGGTCCTCGGCGAGACTGCCGAAGACGAGCAGGTACGGCACCGGTCGGCCGCGCCGGAGGGCTTCCGCCTTCAGGGCCTCGAGGAAGGTGAGTGACACGTCGACGCCTTTGACGGCGAAGACGCGCACCGGTGCCAGCAGGACCGGTCGGCCCGGATCAAGGTGGTACTGGCCGGCGAAGGAGTGATGCCGTTCTTCGAGCGGGGCGGCGGTGACACGCGGCAGCACGTTCGGGGCGATGTACGGGGTCAGACCGGTTGGATAGGAGTACGCCTCAGCGGCAAGAGGCTCCGAGACCACGGCCCAGCGGGTGTGCGCGCTGGGCCGTGGCACCGGCGTGTACCGGTTGGGCCGGGACGGATACATCCGCTGCCCGGTGGTTTCGTCGTGGATGGCGCAGCTTTCGAATAGGTCGTGATCCCAGAACAGCACGCCGCCCGGCTTGTCGGCGTAGTACGCGGCAGCGGCCTCGTGGAGGGCGACCGTGACCGGCACCGCGTCGGACAGCGTCATGTTGAGCGCGAACACCCAGTCGATGCGGTGCCGCTCCAGCCAGTCGGTGAACCCTTGCCGGTAGGGCGCCGCAGCGGTGGCGATCCTGCGGGCAAGGGACCTGTGCTCGGCAGGGGTGAGCTGGTCGTGGCGTGCGACAGTGTCGCGGATGAGCACCAGTTCGGCGCCGATCCCGGCCCAGTCCGCGGCGTCTGTCACCGGACGGGCGTCGTCGACGACGAGCCAGTCCGGTGTATAGGGGCCGACGGGACCCGACGGAAAGAATCCCGGCTTGTCGGGGCGCCAGGTGTAGCCCAGATCGGCGATGACCTGGTCGTCTGCCACCCCGAGGCTTTTGCCGAGCTCGAAGACGTTGCGGAAGACGGTGAGCAGCCCGGAGACGGGCAGACCGTCCCCGGAGATCAAGCCAATGCGCATGATGGCCCTTCAAAGACGTCGAGGAAGGCGAACACGGGAACCGAGCACGCCGGTCACAGGACTTCGGTGTTGATGATCGCCTCCACCAGCGTCGCCCCCTCGGTGGTGAGCGTGACCGTGCCGGCGACCGGGTCCGAGAGGAGCAGTCCGCGTTCTTCCAGGGGACCGAACACAGCCTTCCACCGCGGCGAGAACAAAGAACTGTGAGGGAAGCGCCTCACGTGGACGGCCTCGCGCAACGGCTGGCACGTCGACAGTGCCATGCGCACGGACCTGACCTCACGCTCTGCTGCGCTGATCGACGTGATCGTCTCCAGCGGCAGCCGTCCCGAGGCGATGCCGCGCGCATAAGCCTGCGGGTCGCTCACCAGGTTCGCTTCCGACCCGCTGCTCCAGGTATAGCCGCCCAGACCGATGCCCACCTGCGGATACTGCTTGTCCTGGTCGAGATTGAGCGACCGCCACCGTTGCGGGCCGGCGCTTGAGCGCGGGAAGTAAGTGGTGGGGTGTTCGACATAGCCGGCCTCGTGCAGTTGACGAACGGCCGCATCACGCATCTGGTACTGCTCGCCCAGCGTGGGCCAGCGGTGGCCGGAGTCGCTGATGCGCCGGCGCACCTCGGCCCTCTCCCACGGCGTTGGCGCGATGTTCCCGATCGCCGAGGACACTTCGCCGAAGGACCGCAGATGCAGCTTGATCGCGACGACGGTGTCGAAGCCGAGCTCAATCATCCGCCGGACGTCGGACGAGAAGGACCGCACGTCCTGTCCCGGCAGCCCGTAGACGAGGTCGCCGTCGACCCGCGTGAACCCAGCCTCCCTCGCTTCGTACAGGGACCGTTCCGCGTCAGTGCCCGCGTGCCGGCGGTTGGCGAGGGACAGCAGCTTGTCGTCGAAGGACTGGATTCCGTACGTGAGGCTGGTGAAACCCATCGAGCGCAACACGCGGGCCATCTCAGGCGTCAGTGTGTCCGGGGAACTCTCGGCGCGCATGGAGGTGTCCGAGGTGAAGGTGAAGTGGGAGGTATAGAACTCCATGAGGCGTTCGAGGTCCGCAGCCGCGATCGCGGTGGGCGTACCTCCGAACAGGCAGAACTCGCCGATGGGGGTGGACGCCATGGAGGGGACCGCCTCCAGCCACAGGCGGGCCTCGGCAATGAGGTGGTCCACCCAGCGTCGGCCGGCGGCATGGCTGCGTTCCTCGTTGCCGCTCAGGACCATGATGGGGAACTGACAGAAGTGGCAGCGGTAGCGGCACAGGGGGATCATCGTCCACAGGTGGAAGCTCGGGGCTGTCGCCAACTCGCGGTCGAGATCGAGGAAGAACGCCTCCGGATCGTGCCCGGTCCGGTCGCCGGGGAACACGTGAGTGAACGCCTCGGCGAAGACGTAGCCCAGTAGCTTCTCGTTCGCGGGATCGGCCAGGACTTCTCGGACCGAGCTCGGTGGGAAGCGAGGGTCTGCGGACGCAAGGCTTTCCAGGGCGACACCGCGTGAGTAGTCCGCGCTGGGTAAGAAGTGCATGTCAGTCAATTGATCGCCTTAAATCGCGAGCGCACGGCTTCCGCTGAGCCGCCCCCGTCGAACGCTCAGCACGAAGGAGACGGGCGGAGGGCGGGCGGATCGATGAAGAGGGCGGAGCGGCGGCGCCGCACCGAACTCCTCCTGGTACGAGATGGGACGCTAACCCCCGCGTCTTTTGTTCGTCAAGCAAAAAAATACGAGGGGGGACAGGTGTCAGGTGTGCTGCTAGCAGGTTGCCTGATTGGCCCGAATAGGCCGTATCCTTATCGATTTCCGCAGCAAAGATGGCCGAAACCGGTGCCCCCATGGCCAAAAGCCCACCCCGCAGGCCGACATGGGGCTTTGTGCGCGCCAGTGGTTTACGGATCGCTGGCGCTGCTCTTCTGGGTCCCTCCGCGGCACCCGGCGTCCGGCGGGGTCGGTCACGGCCAAGTGTGGGTGAAATGGACAACCTTGGGGCGAGGGGTTGACGGCGAATATCTTGCTTACATGAAATAAGACTCTCCATGCCGAGGCGTGGCGGGTCCGAACAGGAAGCCGTACGAGCGTCTTCCGTACCGAGTCGAGAGCGAGGCAAGGCGTGGACGGGCACCTTTCGGCGAACGGGGAACCCTGGTGGAAGACCGCCACGATCTACCAGATCTACCCGCGCAGCTTCGCCGACTCCGACGGTGACGGGGACGGCGACCTGCGGGGCATCATCAACCACCTCGACCACGTCAAGGAGTTAGGGGTCGACGCGCTGTGGCTTGGACCGGTCTATCCCTCCCCGCAAGACGACAACGGTTACGACATCAGTGACTACCAGGACATCGACCCACTCTTCGGCACCCTGGCCGACTTCGACGCGCTGCTGGCGGCCGTCCATGGCCACGGCATGCGACTCATCATCGACCTGGTCGTCAATCACACCTCCGACGAGCATCCCTGGTTCGTGCGATCACGCGACGAGGGGCCCGGCGGCCCCCAGCGGGACTGGTACTGGTGGCGGCCGGCCCGAACCGGCCGCACACCGGGAACTCCCGGCGCCGAGCCCAACAACTGGGCGTCGTGGTTCGGCGGTTCGGCATGGGCCTACAACGCATCGGACGGCGAGTACTACCTCCACCTCTTCTCCTCCAAGCAACCCGACCTGAACTGGGAGAACACCGAGGTACGCCAGGCCGTTCACGAGATGATGCGCTGGTGGATCGAACGAGGCGTCGACGGTTTCCGACTGGACGTCATCAACCTCATATCCAAGGACCCCACGCTCCCGGACGGGCCCCGGCGGCAGTCGGCGAGATACGGACGCTACGGGGACGGCAAGCCGCACTACCTCAACGGCCCGCGCATCCACGCATACCTGACCGAAATGCGCCGCGAGGTGGTTCTCACCTCACCGCGCCCGCTGCTGATGGTCGGGGAGATGCACGGCACCTCCGTCGAGCAGGCCGCCCAGTTCACCAGACCCGAGCGTCTCGAACTGGACATGATCTTCCAGTTCGAGCACATGAGCCTGGACAACGGCCCCGACGGCAAGTTCGATCCCCGACCACTGCGGCTGACCGACCTCAAGCAGGTCATGACCCGCTGGCAGACACCCGCCGCCGGCTGGAACGCCTTGTTCTGGAACAACCACGACCACTGCCGCGTCGTCTCCCGCTACGGAGACGACAGCCCCGGCTACCGCACCAGGTCGGCCACCATGCTCGCCACCGTCCTGCACCTGCACCGGGGCACCCCCTTCGTCTACCAGGGCGAAGAGCTCGGCATGGCCAACGCCCCCTTCACTTCCATCGACGACTACCGGGACATCGAGTCACTCAACCACTACCAGCAGGCCGTCAGCCGCGGTGAGGCACCCGATCAGGTCCTCCGCGCCCTGCGGGCCCGAAGCCGGGACAACTCCCGCACACCTATGCAGTGGGACGACGGCCCGAACGCCGGCTTCTCCACAGGAAAGCCGTGGATCAGCGTCAATCCCGACCACAGCGCCGTCAACGCCGCGGCTCAACGCGCCGACCCCGACTCCGTCTTCCACTACTACCGGCGACTGATCTCCTTGCGCAGATCCGAGAGAACCGTCATCGAAGGCGACTTCACGATGCTGATGCCGGACGACGAGAGCGTGTACGCCTTCGTCCGGCGCAACCCGCACGACGGCGTCGAACTGCTCGTCCTCGGCAACTTCACCGGCCGCCAGACCACCGCCGACATACCCGACGGCTGGACGGGCGCTCCGGCCGTCATCACCAACACCGCGGGAGAAGCGCTCACCAGCGGACGACTCACGCTTCAGCCGTGGGAAGCCAGGGTGCACCGCCGCTCCGCCTGACCACGGCACCCGTCCGGTCAGGGCCCGTCATCCGCCCACCAGAACGTCTCTCCCGCCCAGTGTCGCCACGCCATGCCCGGATCGGTACAGCAGGCATGCGCGGATCCAGCTCATCCACCCCGCGCACGCAAGGAGCGAGCCATCGAACACAACGACCGTCCGCTCGGTGTCGGCATCGTCGGCTGCGGAGACATCTTCCAACGCTACGTCCGCGGGCTGCGGCAGTTCCCAGAGCTCCGCATCGTCCGCTGCGCCGACATCCTCCCCGACCGTGCCGCACGAGCGGCGAGCGAACAGGCCATACCCGCGACCGGGTCCACCGACGAACTTCTGCAGGACCCGGCAGTCGACCTGGTCCTCAATCTGACCCCACCGCTCGCCCACGCTCACGTCAGCCTCGCGGCCATCGAAGCCGGCAAACACGTCTACACGGAGAAACCCCTCGCAGCCGACCTCGCGGACGCCGCGCGCCTCGTTACGCGGGCCGCGCAACGAGGCGTACGGATCGGCACGGCCCCCGACACCTTTCTCGGCCGTTCCTGCCAGATGGCCCTGCAAGCCATACAGGCCGGGGACATCGGCGAGGTGATAGGGGCGACGGCCTTCGTACGACACTCCCGAGCCGAGCGCTGGCACCCTGACCCGGGCTTTCTCTTCCGCCCGGGCGGCGGGCCCGTACTCGACCTGGGTCCGTACACACTGACCCAGCTCGTGGCCTGCCTCGGCCCCGTGCGGGAGGTGGCCGCGACTTCCCGCGTCGGAGCACCCGAACGCACCGTCATCACTCCCGGGGTGCCCTCTCACACCATCCGCGTCGAGGTCCCCACACACGCCGGCGCGCTCCTCCGCTTCGCTTCGGGAGTCATAGCCACCGTGGTCATGAGCTTTGACATATGGCAAACCGACCTGCCGTTTGTCGAGATCTACGGAACACGCGGCACCCTCTCCCTTCCCAACCCCGCCAAGTTCACCGGCGAGGCACGCATCCGTCGCCACGATGACGATGACTGGTGGGTGCCTGCCGCGCCGACAGCGCCGGTCACCTCTCAGCAGTACACGCGCGGTCTGGGCGTCGCCGACCTGGCACGCTCACTCGCATGCGGCCGCCCCCACCGGGCGACAGCAGACCTCGGGTTGCACGTCCTGGAAGTGCTGAGGGCCATCGAAGACGCCGGCCCGACGACCGTCCAGATGATCGACAGCACGTGTGAACGCCCGCCCGCCCTGGCCCCGTCCGAAGGAGAGCCGTGCCCGACCACCGCCTGATCTTCCCCGCCCGGCGCCGGGTCGAACTCGAAGCCTACGAAACACACACTCCCGCGCCCGGCGAAGTGCGGGTGAGAACGACCCTCAGCCTCATGTCCACCGGCACCGAGAACATCGTCTTCAACGGCGCCTTCGCCGCGGGAACACACTTCGACCGTATCGGTGCCCTCCCCTTCCGGCCCGGCTACTTGGCCGTAGGGGTCGTGGAAGAGGTGGGCGACGGCGTGGACATGCGGCCAGGGCAGCGGATCGTTCACCGAAACGGCCACGGCACTCGGTTCACCGTTCCCCAAACGGCCGTGACCGCGATACCGCGGAACGTGCCGGATGAATGGGCCGTGTGGGCCACCATGGCCAAGATCGCTTTGCAGGCCACCCGTGTGGCGCCTTTCGGCCTCGGCGACGACGTGGTCATCATCGGCGCCGGCCCCGTGGGCCAGATGGCCGTCCGCTGGGCGAAGGCAGCCGGATGCCGGCGCATAGTGGCGGTCTCTCGCACACCTTTCCGTCTGGAATGGGCCAGACGGGGTGGAGCCACCCACACCGTCGCGGCTCCCTTCGCCGAGGCCGCGGCCGCGGTGGCCGCTGCTTGTGGCGGGCCGCCCCCCGTCATCATCGACACCACGGGCGAGGCGTCCGTTCTCCAGCACGCGCTGGGCCAGATCGGCATGTTCGGCACCGTGGTCCTCCTCGGCGACACCGGATTTCCCGGCGAGCAGCGGCTCACCTCCGACGTGATCATCAAGGGCGTCACCATCGTCGGTGTCCGCGACCGCCACCACCGCAACGGCTTCAGCGAAACGCAGTCCGTCGCCTACGTGCTCGACCTCATGGCCGATGGGCGGCTGGACTGCGGCGAACTCATCACTCACCGCTTTCCCGCCGCCCGGGCAGCGGATGCCTACCGACTGGTCAACGAGGAAAGGCGGTCCACCCTGGGTGTCGCCTTCACGTGGGATGAGCTCGTGGCCGGCAGCCATTCCCCGACCCGGTGATACCCCGACCGGGTCTGACATCGTCAGGACCAGCGGCCGGGGCGGCCTTCACGCCCTCCTCCCCGTCAGGCCCCTTGACGTTCCAATGTCCCGACAGGCCGCCGGATCGATCCGTGAACCACGCTTGACGTGGTCCTGCTTCGCCTTCCGTCCTACATGACATGTGTGCGATGACCTCGCCACGTGGAATGCCCATAGTCGCCGGCCTGGAGAGCCCGGAGAGCCCGGAGAGCCCGGAGCGGCCCGGAGCGGCGCGGACGGCGAGGGGGCCGCACTCTTGGCCGCAGCCAGTGCGGGCAGGTGCCCACGCTCCGCGTGTGGGCGGTCGCCGGCTGTCTCTCTGGCAGGGCTTCCCGGACCGGGACGGCCGCGTCCCGGTCCGGTTCAGAACCCCTGTAGGCGTGTGGGGTGTGGGAAAACCCGATGGCCCGAGGCGTCGAAGAGCATCAGTGCCCGTATGTCGACGAGGAGGGGAAGGCGCTCGCCACGTCGGTAGCTGACGCCTTGGCGGGCGCGGAGAACGAGTTCACCGACCTGGTAGTGGTTCGGCAGCGGTGGCGCGCTGTGCGAGGTGGGGCGGGACTGGCCGGGGCGGGTGCCGCGGACGCGACTGAGCAGGTTGCGGACGGTCGCGGTGAGGGGATTGCCGGCAGGTGACTCCTGATCGAACGACGTCGTAGGGGGCGGGTCCGCTGCCTGGGCGCCGACGGTGACATGGAGCAGCACCTCGTGGCCTTGGTACTCGACGTGCGTCACCGTTGCGGTCAGCGGGCGTTCGCAGGCGGTTGGTGCGGAGCTGACGCGCAGTGCCTCAGGCCGTAGGCCCACCAGGAGCTGCTGCCCCTGAACGACCCGCAGAAGTCGATGGGTATGTGCCATCTCCTGGGGCAGTACGAGCCTTTGAGACCCCAGGCTGATGGTCATGGGCCCGTCGATCGGTGCGTACAGCGTGCCGTGGACCAGGTTGATGCGCGGTGTCCCGACGAAGGAGGCGACGAAGGCGTTGGCGGGCAGGCTGTAGAGCTCGTGGGGTGTGCCGATCTGCTGTAGGGCGCCGTCGCGCAGGACGGCGATGCGGTCGCCGAGTGCCATGGCTTCGGCTTGGTCGTGCGTGACGTAGACGGTGGTGGCGCCGGTGCGGCGTACGACGGAGAGGATCTCGGTGCGCAGCCGCACGCGCAGGCGTGCGTCGAGGCTGGAGAGCGGTTCGTCCATGAGGAACACCGAGGGGCGGCGGATGACGGCCCGGCCCATGGCGACGCGCTGGCGTTCACCGCCGGACAGCTGGGCCGGGGTGCGGCTGAGCAGGGAGCGGATGCCGAGCCTGTCGGCGACGGCGTTCACCGCCTGGCCGGCGGCATGCTCGTCGTCGCCCCGGACGGCGAGGGGGAAGGCGATGTTCTCGGCGGCGGTCATGGTGGGGTAGAGGGCGAAGTTCTGGAAGACCATGGACACATCGCGTTCGCTGGCGGCCAGGTCGTTGGCCGGCCGTTGGTCGAGGAGGAGTTCGCCGCTGGTGATGGTCTCGAGTCCGGCGATCATGCGCAGCAGGGTGGATTTTCCGCAGCCGGAGGGGCCGAGCAGGACGAGGAACTCGCCGTCGTCCAAGTGCAGCGAGACGTCGTGGACGGCTCGGTGACCGCTGGGGTAGGTCTTGCCGAGCTGGTTCAGGGTGATGGCGCTTCCCACGGGGTGGCTCCTGGGGGTTCTGCGAGGAGGTACGGCCGGGCGGGTCGTCCTGCGGCCGCGCGGTGGGGCGATGGCCGGTTTCAGCGAGTGAGCTCGTCAGCGGTGGCCGCCAGGCAGGCGGCCACCAGGACCAGGTTCTTGAGGACGTATTGGCCTTCGAGCGTGGGCACGCCGTGGTGCCACATCTGCCCCGGCAACAGTGCGAGCGAGGTGAAGACACCGGCCATGTGCGCGAAGAACAGGGCCAAGGCGGGCCGTAACAGCAGGCCGGTGACCAGGGCCAGTCCGATCAGGGTCTCCGCGGTGCCCAGCAGCGGCAGGGACACGTGGGAGGACAGCAGGCCGCCGGTCAGCTTGGTCGTGGCGGCGGCCGCGATCTCCTCGGCCGGGCTGGCGGCGGGGAACAGCTTGAGCACCCCGAACCAGCAGTAGATGACACCCACACTGATGCGCAGAACCGCGACGCCGCGAGCCCGGTAGTACGCGGCCGCGCGCTGTGTGGTCGTTCGGCGGGCCGAGGAGGTGCGCACTGAGGGAGGGATCCGGTCGCGCGGCGGGCGGCGGGTGTGGCCGGGCGGGAACGAGGGGGCGTGGGGGTCGAGCATGGGGCCTCCGTGAGGCGACCGGCCCGGCGCGTGGCCGGGCCGGTGAGGGGAGGGGGGAAGGGCCCCGCGAGGTGTACGCCTCGCGGGGCCGGTGTGCCGTGGTGCCGGTTCAACCGCGTTCCGCTGGTGTCAGTTGAAGTTGACGTCGCTGCACAGGAAGTACTTCTGGTCCATGTGCGAGGCCTTCCAGACGGTCACCACGACGTGTCGTCCGCTGTAGCCGGACGTGCTGACGTCCGTGGTGTAGTGCGCCTGGTAGGGGTAGCGGCCGGTCTTCTTCACCAGCTCGAGGTCGTCCCACCCGATCATCTCGTACTCAGGGTTGAAGCCCTGCCTGGTGACGTAGACCTCCAGCCAGTCCGCGCCGTGCCGGGCCTCGTCGTAGAGGTCGACGGTGAAGTCGGAGCCGATGTCGGTCGTCTTCCACGGACCGGGACGGTCGAGCGGTCGGTAGTTCGTCTCGCCCTGACCGCCGGCGCTGCAGATCTGGCCGTCGGGGATGACCTGCTGGTAGTTGTCTCCGGTGTTGTTGGCGTAGACGGCCTTCCACGCGGTGATGGCGTTCGGGTTCTCGTGGTAGGTGCGGTAGCACATGGGGTCCTGCGCCTCGTTCGGCTCGCCGGAGCCCCAGCGTTGCAGGCAGCCGTAGTTGCGGGTCTCGGGGGTGATGACCGTGCCGTGTGCGGAGGCTGTCGGCGCCTGGGCGAGCAGGCCCAGCAGACTGGCGGCCAGGGCAGAGGCGCCCAGCGCGGTGCGGCGGCGTGCGGTCGCGGGTGAGCGTTTCATGGTGCTCTTCCTTCATGAGTCGGGTGTTCACCGGCCGATGCCGGCCCGTGAATTACGTGCGCATGTCAACTCGGTGGGGCGTTCAGGTGCTGCTGCGATCGCTCACCTCCCTTCGCGTGAGCTGCTTGCGGTGCGTGACGAGAGCCGGCAGCTCGGTCAGGGGCCACCGGCCGGGGCCGAGGGCGGCGATGAGAAGGAAGGCCCAACAGAACAGGGCCGCCGTCTCGCCGCCGTTCTCCAGAGGGAACAGCCCGTCGGGCTGGTGGTGGACGAAGTAGGCATAGGCCATGGACCCCGAGCACAGGATCGCGGCCGGCCGGGTGAACACCCCCAGCAGGACGAGTGCGCCGCCGGCGAGCTGGATGACCGCGGCCCACCATCCGGGCCACTGCCCCGGGCTGGGGGAGTGGCCGCCCTGGGGCCCGCCGAGGACGTGGAACAGCGTGGCTGCCCCGTGGCACGCGAACAGCAGTCCGATCACGATACGGAACAGGCCCAGGGCGGGGCCTTCATAGCGCGTGGGCGGCTCCACGGTGGTGCTCCTTTCGACGGGTACGCCGATGCCGCGGCTCGCAGACCGGCTGCGGGCGGTGGCCGACGGCGGCGCGGGCGTGCCGACGGCCACCGGGGGAGGTCAGGAGGTGAGGGTCCACTTCTGGCTCGCCCAGCCGCCGCAGTCCCACAGATGCAGGCGGGCGCCGTCGGCGGTGCTCTGGCCCTCGACGTCCAGGCAGCGTCCGGACTTGACGTTCTTCAGGGTGCCGTCGGACTGGAAGGCCCACTTCTGGCTGTCCCAGCCGCCGCAGTCCCACAGATGCGCCTTGGTGCCGTTGGCGGTGGCGCCGCCTTCGACGTCCAGGCACGTGCCGCCGGACTTCACCTGCTGCCCGTCGAGCACCCAGCTCATCGAGGCCGCATCGGCGCAGGACCACTGCTGGACGGCGGTGCCGTTGGCGGTGGAGCCGCCGGCCCGGTCGACGCACTTGGAGGTCGCGCCGTTGACGATGTTGCCGCCCGTGACCGGGCCGGGGCCGGGGGTGCCGCCGCCCGGTCCCCAGGCGTTCCAGTTGTCCCAGGTCTCGGCGTCGAAGCCGAGCCGGCCCAGCTTGTCGGCGGCCCAGTTGGTGCCGGACTTCTGGATGACGGTGCCGCCGACGGTGTAGTTCTCCAGCTTCAGGCCGCGGCTGTCACGCGTCTCGTTGCCGAGGGTCACCTTCTGCCCGGCGCTGTTGCTGTAGCGCTTGAGCAGGCTGACCTGGGAGGAGGGGTCCAGCTGGTTCCAGGCGTCGATCTTGAGGTTCTTGACGTGGATGTTCTCGGTGCTGGACAGGGCGAAGACGCGGATGGCGCAGTTGGTCATGCCCTCGACGGTGATGTTCTCGAAGGTCATGTTCTTCACCCACGCGCTGGGGTCGGCCGTGGTGGTCGAGCCCGTGTTCTCCCAGTGAGAGGAGGAGTTCAGGACGCAGGTGTTGTACTTGACGTCTTTCCAGTACATCCGGTTGTGGATGACGTGGGTGTTGCTGACCCGGACGTTGTCGATGGTGCGGGGGGTCCAGCCCCACTGGATGACGGGACCGTTCTCGTTCTTCCAGATGACGGTGTTATCGATGCTGACGTCGCTGTGGTACATCTTCAGCACGTCGTCGTTGGCGTTGAAGAACGTGTTCTTCATGGTGCTGCCGCGGTACAGCTCGATGCCGTCGGTCTGCCAGTACCAGGACCCGACCTGCTTGTAGTTGTCGACCCGCATGCTGAAGGTCTGCTCGTCGCCGTAGACCACGAAGGAGTGGTACGGCGGCTCGTTGATGGTCACGCCTTGCAGGTCCAGGTGCTGCTGGCGGCCCTGCGCGGAGGCGAACTGCAGCATCTTCACGCAGCTGGTGTGGCAGTTGGAGGCGCCGGAGAGGTGGTCGTAGTTGTTGTTGGTGTCCGCCTCGTAGACGTACTGCTCACCGGAGAGCACGCCGTAGCCGGTCACCTTGTACAGGCCCTGGCTGTCGTCGGGGAAGCGGATGGCGCCCTTCACGTACGCGCCGGGGGCCAGGTAGACCCACTTGACCTGCTTGGGCAGCAGGGCGTGGTACTTGGAGGTCATGTAGTAGGTGCCGGGCCTGAAGTAGACGATCTCCTCGCTGATCGTGTTGAGGTTGGTGACCTGGCCCTGCTGCGGGTAGTGGATGCTGCCGGAGGCCGCCGTCGGGATCAGCCGGTCCTTCTCCGTGCCGGTGGGCGCCGGCTCGGCGAAGATCATCATGGAGTTGCGGGGCTCGGTGTGGACGGCCCGGTTGCCGCCGCCGCCCTGGGTGGTCAGCTTGCCGGCGTCGTTCGCGGGGCCGGACATGTCGTTGTAGGCCGTGTACAGCTGCGGGGCGAACTCGACGGAGAACCGGTAACCCTTGGCGCCGTAGGGGACCTTGACGCGCACGGTCTTGCCGTCGACCAGTTCCTTGGCGAAGTTCAGGCTGCTCGGCTTGATCCTGACCTGGTCGGCCGAGGAGATCATCTGGCCGGTGCGCAGGGAGACGTCGACCCACACGTCCGTGGAGTACTGGAAGGAGGACCAGCTCATGGTGAGGTTCGCCGACGAGGAGAACTCGGCCCCGTCCTCCTTGGTGTAGCCGATCTTGCCCTTGCCGCCGCGCGGGATGCTCATGTACGCGAACGAGTCGTACCTGGTCGTCGGGGCCGCCGCGGTGGCGACCCGCACGTCGTAGAACGACGACCGCCGCACCTTGTCGTTCGCCACCGGGCTGGTGGTGTTGAACTCGTGGTTGTCGTGCCACCACGTCTTGAGCTGTGCGCTGTCGGCTGTGATGACGTCCGCGGCCACGGCGGCGGAGGCCGCCTGTTCCGGGGGCGTCCCCGCACTCGCCGCGCCGGCGGGCACCACGGCGGTGGCCAGGGCGAGTGCCAGGCCGGCGGCGAGCGCCGCCAGCCTGCTCAGTCTTGCTGCGGGCATGACGAAGTCCTCTTCTCATTGCTGGAGGGGCGGCGCCTCGGGCACCGCGCCTGCCGCAAGCCCTGCGCTGTGCCCCCAGAGGGCAGGCGTCAGGCTGCCGGCAGGTGCGGGAAGTCACGGGAAGGTGAGTCGCGCCGAGGCGGGTATGGCTGGGTTCGGGGCGGACACAGGGGTGCGGCGCGCGCTGTCCGAGCGGCTGCGCGGGCCGTCGGTTGATCGAGCTCCCTTCGCGCCGGTGTACCGGATGCGGGGATGCGTCCGGGGTCGTCCGGGAGACCGGGACGGGGTGTGTCTCCGGATCGCCCGGGCCTGGGACGCTCCCCGGATACGGGGGCCGGCCGGAAGGGCCGCCGTCCATGCGCTTCCAGCCGCCCTGCGGCCGGTTGCCGCGCCGCGGTCGCCAGATAACGTCGCGTCATTTCTTCTTCGTGTCAATGAAATGAACAAGATCTGTTTCGCGGATCAGCCGAGGGCGTTGGTGCCTGTGGGACAAATTCGCCCAAAAGTCCCGCATGCCACCAAGGGGCGGCCGCAATCACGGTTGCGTAACGCACTGTTTTCTTTCTTGACGCACTAAAACGCGGAGAGTCAGACTCATGCCCTACGCAGTCGACCGCGGCCGCCCAGGCGGCCGTCGAGACACCCAGGGGGCCCGGCGGCACGGTCGCCGTACTCGCCCTGCCGTCGACGGCCCGACCGGTCGGCACAGCAGTGCGGAGCCCAAGTGATACCGGTACCCCTCTTGACCGATCGCTGCTTCGGAGGCATGTGTGATGAGCCCGTCCAAGATCCGTTTCTCGGAGCTTGTCGGTGAGCAGACCCGCGCGGAGATCTTCGCGACCGTCCTCACCTCGGGCCCCATCTCGCGCACCCAGCTCGCGCAGCGACTCGGGCTGGTGCCGTCCAGCGTGACGCGGATGCTGCCGCCGCTTCTGGAGCACGACTATCTCCGCGAAGCCGACACAGCCCCCCAGGGACGGGGCCGGCCGCAGAAGATGCTCCAGGTCAACCCGGACAAGCACATCGTGGTCGGGGTGAAGATCGGCCCTGCCCAGGTGTCCGCGGTGGTCACCGACATGGCGGCCAAGGTGCTGGCCCGCGCCGAGGAGCCGATCGCCGACCGCACACCCGAAACCGCCCTGTCCGCCGCCGCGGCCCTGACCAGCAGGCTCCTTTCCGAGGCGCCTGAAGCGGCGGACCGGGTGCTGGGCCTCGGGATCGGCGTCAGCGGCCACGTCGACTCCGGTGCCGGGATCTGCCGCTACTCCGCGCTGCTGGACTGGAACAAGGTGGACGTGGCCGGGCCGCTGCGCGAGGCGACGGGTCTGCCGGTGGTCGTGAACAACGACGTCAACACCCTGGTGGTCGCCGAGCGCTGGTTCGGTCAGGGCCGTGATGTCGATTCCTTCGCCGTCGTCACGGTCGGCCCCGGCATCGGCTGCGGCCTCCTTCTCGACGGCACGCTGTTCTCCGGCGCGACCGGCCTGGCCGGCGAACTCGGCCACCTGCCCCTCGATCCCGCGGGGCCGATGTGCAGCTGTGGCCGCCGCGGCTGCCTGGAGGCCCTCGCCGGTGACCGAGCGGTCCTGCGCCACCTCCAGGACGCCGGTGTCCCCTGCGCCACCATCTCCGAAGCGATCGACCTCGCCCGCTCGCCCGGCGGCTCGGCCCGGACCGTCGCCCGTTCCGCCTTCGCCGAAGCCGGAACGGCCCTGGGCCGAGGGCTGGCCGGCATGTGCAACCTGCTGAACCTTCAGAAGATCATCATCGCCGGAGAGGGAGCGGTCGCCCATGACCTCTTCGGCCCGGCCATGTCCCAGGCGCTGGAGGCCCACGCCTTCTCCACCGCCGCCCGCGACTGCGACATCCACGTCGACCCCGTACGCCACGACCTGTGGGCCCGGGGCGCGGCCTGCCTGGTCATCCGGGACGCGGTCGGAGCCGCTCTCTCCTGACCCGGCCGCCCGAGCAGCATCACCGAACACGACCAAGACCCACGATGAGGATGTGACGTGCCCGAAAACCCGGCCGGCCCGGCCGACTCCTGGTGGAGCAACGCGGTGGTCTACCAGATCTACCCGCGCTCCTTCGCCGACTCCAACGCGGACGGTATCGGTGATCTCCAGGGCATCATCGAGCGCTTGGACTACCTGTCCGAACTCGGCGTGGACGTGTTGTGGCTCTCCCCGGTCTACCCCTCGCCGCACGACGACAACGGCTACGACATCAGCGACTACCAGGACATCGACCCGCTGTTCGGGACGCTGGCCGACTTCGACCGGCTGCTGGCATCGGTGCACGAGCGCGGCATGAAGCTGGTGATGGACCTGGTCGTCAACCACACCAGCGACGAGCACGCCTGGTTCACCGCCTCCCGCGACGGCGGCCCGGACGGCCCGCGGCGCGACTGGTACATCTGGCGCCCGCCCCGCGAGGGCATGGCACCCGGAACGCCGGGCGCGGAACCCAACAACTGGGAGTCGTGGTTCTCGGGCCCGGCGTGGACTTTCGACGCGGCGTCCGGCGAGTACTACCTGCACACCTTCTCCCGCAAGCAGCCCGACCTGAACTGGGACAACCCCGAAGTCCGGCAGGCCGTGTACGCGATGATGCGCTGGTGGCTGGAGCGCGGGGTCGACGGCTTCCGCATGGACGTCATCAACCTGATCTCCAAGGATCCGGCCCTGCCCGACGGGATCGTTCCCGAGGGCGCCCGCTACGGTTCGGGCCACCCGTACTACGTGTGCGGTCCCCGCATCCACGAGTACATCGCCGAGATGCACCGTGAGGTCCTCGCCGGCCATCCCCGCAGGCTGCTCACCGTCGGCGAGATGCCCGGCGTCACGGTGGAAGAGGCCAAGCTCTTCACCGATCCCGCCCGGCGGGAGCTCGACATGGTCTTCCAGTTCGAGCACGTCGGTCTCGACCAGGGACCCGGCGGCAAGTTCGACGTCCGGCCCCTGAAGCTGACGGACCTCAAGGCCAGCCTCGGCCGCTGGCAGACCGGTCTGGGCGACACCGGCTGGAACAGCCTCTACTGGAACAACCACGACCAGCCGCGCGTGGTCTCCCGCTTCGGTGACGACAGCCCGGCCTACCGCGACCGCTCCGCCAAACTGCTGGCCACCGTGCTGCACCTGCATCGCGGCACGCCGTTCGTCTACCAGGGCGAGGAACTGGGGATGGCCAACGCCCCGTTCACCCGCATCGACGACTTCCGGGACATCGAGTCGCTCAACCACCACCGCGACCAGACGGCCCTGGGAGTCGAGGAGGAGCACGTCATGGAAGGGCTGCGTCACCGCAGCCGGGACAACGCCCGCACCCCCATGCAGTGGGACGCCACCCAGCACGCCGGCTTCACCGCCGGCACCCCCTGGATCGCGGTCAACCCCGACCACACGCACGTCAACGCCAAGGCCCAGCTCGCCGACCCGGACTCGGTCTTCCACTACTACCGGCGCCTGATCGCCCTGCGGCACACCGAGCCCGCCCTCACCCACGGTGATTTCCACATGCTCCACCCCGACCACGAACAGCTCTACGCCTTCACCCGCCACGACGCGGCCACCGGCACCGAACTGCTCGTCCTGGCCAACTTCAGCGGAGCCGACCTCACCGTCGACCTGCCCCACGGCTGGGAGCACAGCGAGACCCTCATCGCCAACATCCCCGCCACCGCCCCTCTCACGACCCCGCACACCCTGCAACCGTGGGAAGCCCGCGTCCACCGCCGCACCACCGGCTGAACCGCCCGCCCTTGCCGCAACGTCGCACCCCGAGGAACATCCATGAACAACCCGCGCATCCGCCCAGCCCTGCGCAGAAGGCCGCTCCTGCTCGCCGCCTGCGCCCTGGCCCTGCTGACCCCGCTGACCGCCTGCGGCGGCTCCGGCACCGCCGAGGGCGACGGCAAGACCCTGCGCCTGTGGCACTACGAGGACAAGGACGGCGCCCTGGGCAAGGCGTGGGCCGCGGCCATCGCCGAGTTCAAGAGGACACACCCCGACGTGAAAGTCGTCTTCGAGCAGAAGACGTTCGAACAGATCCAGCAGAACGCCGGCATGATCCTCAACTCCGACAAGGCGCCCGACGTCATGGAGTACAACAAGGGCAACGCCACCACCGGTCTGCTCGCCAGGCAGGGACTGCTCACCGACCTCACCGCGGCTGCCGAGGAACGCGGCTGGGACAAGAAGATCGGCGACAGCGCTTCCGTCACCGCCCGCTACGACGCCAAGGGCGAGATGGGCGGCGACAAGTGGTACGGCATACCCAACTACGGCGAGTTCGTCCTCACCTACTACAACGACGACCTGTTCAAGAAGCACGGTGTCGCCAAGCCCACCGACTTCAAGAGCTTCGAGGCCGCGCTGGCCAAGTTCAAAGCCGCCGGAATCACCCCGCTCGCCAACGCCGGCAACGACCACCCCGCCGGCCACTATCTCTACCTGCTCGCCCTGTCCAAGGCGAACGACACCTGGGTCGACGACTACCAGCTCTACAAGGGCGAGATCGACTTCCACGGCAGCGAGATGGCCTACGCGGTGAACAAGTACAAGGAGTGGCTCGACAAGGGCTACTTCGACAAGAAGGACGTCGGCCTCAAGGGCAGCGACATGACCGAGCAGTTCGTCTCCCAGAAGCGCCCCATCATGGTCGGTGGCAACTGGTGGTTCGGCGGCCTGTCCACCGACATCACGGATTTCGAGTGGTCCACCGCCCCCTACCCCGGCAGCGAGAAGACCCCCGGCTCCGGGGGCAACCACTGGGTCGTCCCCACCAAGGCCAAGAACAAGCGGCTCGCCGAAGACTTCATCGACATCACCATGTCCGAAAAGATCCAGAAGCTCATCGGCGAAGAGGGCAACGTCCCCCTCGCGGCCGAGGCGGACACCATCACCAACGCCAAGGCCAAGGAACTGATCACCGCGTTCAACGCCTACCAGGACAACAAGGGGCTGGCCTTCTACCCGGACTGGCCGGTGGCCGGCTACTACGACACGTGGCTGGGCGCCACCCAGAATCTGATGAACGGCGCCAAGCCCGACGCGGTCCTCGACGAACTCGCGGCCCCGTACGAGAAGTACATCGCCACCAGGTCCTGACGTCTCCGCGCCGGCCGCCGCTTCCCCGGCGGCCGGACACCCCGCGTTCCGGGGACGGCGCCCGGCCCGGCCGGACCGCCGTCCCGCCCACCTAGGAGCAACAGTGAAACCCACACGTCACCCGCGGTCCACGACGGGGTACGCCGCCTTCCTCGCACCGGGCCTGCTGCTGAGTCTGCTCTTCCTCGTCGTCCCGCTGGTGATGACCTTCTACTACAGCCTTACCGCATGGCAGGGCATCGGCGATCCCGTCTTCATCGGCGCGGACAACTACACCCGGCTCTTCCAGGACGCCGACTTCTGGGCTTCCTTCCGCAACATCGCCTTCGTCATCATCGGCATCGCCGTGGTGCCCACCCTGCTCGGGCTGTTCCTGGCCGCGCTGCTGTTCGACTACATCGGCAAGAAGCACGGTGACGCAATCGTCGGCGTCTTCCGCTCCGGCCTCTACCTGCCGCAGGTCATCCCCGTCGCCGTCACCGGCCTGATGTGGGGATGGATCCTCGCCCCCGAAGGCGCCGTCAACAGCATCCTCAAGACCATCGGACTGTCCTCGCTGGCCCAGAACTGGCTCGGCGACCCCGACCTCGCCCTCTGGGTCGTCCTCGGCGTCCTGGTCTGGATGCAGCTCGGCTATCCCCTGGTGCTGTTCCTGTCCGGCCTCCAGCGCATCGACCCCGAGCTCTACGAGGCCGCCTCCCTCGACGGCGCGTCCTGGTGGCAGCGCTTCACCCGCATCACCGCGCCCATCCTGCGGCCCGAGGTCTACGTCGTCCTCGTCACCACCACCATCGCCGGCCTGAAGGTCTTCGCCCAGATCTTCGTCCTCACCGGCGGAGGCCCCGGCAACTCGACCCTCGTCCCCGCGTACTTCGCCTACCAGAACTTCTTCGAGCGCGCCGACGTCGGCTACGGATCGGCCATCTCCAGCACGATCACCCTGCTCGTGCTGCTCATCGCCGCAGCGATGCTCACCCGCCAGGCCCGCGAGGACGGATGACCATGACCCTCGACACCACCACTCCCACCGCGCCTCCCGTCCGCGAGACCGCGCCACCGGGCCACGCCGCCCCGAAACGCCGCCGGAAGAGCACGGCCGGTGGCCGGGGCCCGGGATCCTACGCCGTCGTGGCCGCCGTGACCGTCTTCGTCCTGGCCTTTCTCGCGCCCTTCCTGGTCATCCTGGTCAACTCCTTCAAGACGAGCGCCGACTACCGCGCCAACGGCTCGCTCTCCTGGCCCGAGCAGTGGAACTGGGGCATCGTCGGCGACGTCTGGGCACGCGTCGACTTCACCCAGAAGCTGATCAACAGCGTCCAGATCAGCCTCGGCGTCGTCGTGCTCGCCGTCGTCCTGGCCCTCTTCAACGCCTACGCCATCGGCATCGGCCGGATCCGCTGGCGCACCGCCTTCCTCGTCTTCTTCCTCGGCGTCAACGTCCTGCCGCAGGAGGGTCTGGTCTACCCCGTCTACTACCTGTTCAAGGAGCTGGGCCTGTACGACGGCAAGCTGGGCTACACCATCCTCGTCGGAATCACCTACAGCGCCTTCGGCACATACCTGCTGTCCTCCGTCTTCAGCAGCTTCCCCAAGGAACTCATCGAAGCGGCCTCGCTCGACGGCGCGGGCCGCTGGACCATCCTCTGGCGCATCATCCTGCCGATGAGCTGGCCCACCCTGTCGGTGATGTGCGTCTTCTTCTTCGTCTGGAGCTGGAACGAGTTCCTCTATCCCCTCGTCCTGCTCATCTCCAACGACAACCAGACGGTCCCCCTCGGCCTGTCCGCCATGCAGGGCCAGTACACCAGCAACCCCACCGCCCTGAGCGCTGCCGCCCTCCTCGGCGTCATCCCCATGGTCGTCTTCTTCCTCATCTTCCAGCGCTCCCTCACCCGCGGCGTCACCGCCGGCGCCGTCAAGTAACCCCTGAGGGCCCATGCCGCCCCGGATCCGGATCTTCAGCCGCCCCGCGACCGGATCCGGGGCACGACCATCACGTCCCGGGAAGGCCGTCCTCGCTCCGCCGGGAAAACCCCGGCTCCCTCGTGAGCGACGGCCGACACGAACGGTACGTGGCCGTCGCCGCACGAGATCGGTCCCGGCGGGGGCAGGGATCTCAGGCGCCGCTCCGCCCGCGCCGCGCCACCCGCTTCACCAGCGGCCAGGCCAGCAGCAGCGCGATCACCGCGTACACCGTCACCGCGAACGGCGTGTCGACCAGGCCGGTGACGCTGCCGTCGCTGATCTGCAGGGCGCGCCGCAGCTGCTGTTCCGCGCCCGGGCCGAGGATGACGCCGATGACGGCGGGCAGAACCGGCAGGCCGTAGCGCCGCATGCCGAAGCCGATCAGGCCGATGACCAGCAGGATCACCAGATCGACGACCTCTCCGCCGACCGCGTAGGCGCCGACGGCCGCGAAGAAGAGGATGCCCGCGTAGAGGTAGGGGCGCGGGATGCGCAGCAGCTTCGCCCACAGCGGCGCGAGCGGCAGGTTCAGGGCGAGCAGCAGCACCATGCCGACGAAGAGGGAGGCGATCAGCCCCCACACCAGATCGGGCTCCCGCTCGAACAGCAGGGGGCCCGGCTGAATGCCGTACTGCTGGAAGGCGGCCAGCATCACCGCCGCGACCGCCGTGGTCGGCAGGCCCAGGGTCAGCATGGAGACCAGGGTGCCCGCCGCCGAGGCCGACGCCGCCGACTCCGGGCCCGCGACGCCCTCGATCGCGCCCTTGCCCCACTCGTCCTCGTGCTTCGACAGACGCTTCTCCATGACGTACGACAGGAAGGTGGGGATCTCGGCGCCACCCGCCGGGATCGCGCCGAACGGGAAGCCGATGAACGGCCCGCGCAGCCAGGACTTCCACGTCCGCCGCACATCACCGCGGCCCAGCCAGGGCCGGCCCACCGGGATCGGCTCGGCCGGCCGGCGCCGCAGATGGGCGGAGACCCACAGGGCCTCGCCGATCGCGAAGAGACCGACCGCGACGATCACCACGTCGATGCCGTCCGCCAGTTGCAGGGAGCCGAAGGTCAGGCGCTGCTGCCCGGTCATCTGGTCCAGGCCCACCAGACCGATGGTGAGGCCGATCAGCAGGGAGGCCAGACCACGGATACGGGAGGAGCCCAGCACGGACGTCACCGCGATGAACGCCAGCACCATGAGGGCGAAGTAGTCCGGCGCGCCGATGTCCACCGCCAGGTCCGCGACCGTCGGCGCCAGCGCCACCAGCAGGACGGTGCCGACCATGCCGCCCGCGAAGTGGCCGATGGCCGCCGCCGCGAGCGCCTGGGCGCCACGCCCCGCCTTGGCCATGGGGTTGCCCTCCATCGCCGCGACGACGGCGGCGCTCTCACCGGGGGTGTTGAGCAGGATCGAGGTGGTCGAGCCGCCGAACATCGCGCCGTAGTAGATGCCCGCGAACATGATGAACGCGCCGGTGGGGTCCAGTCCGTACGTCACCGGCAGCAGCAGCGCGACCGCCATCGCGGGACCGATGCCCGGCAGGACGCCGATCGCCGTGCCGAGCAGCACGCCGAGCGCGGCCCACAGCAGGTTGAGCGGGGACAGGGCCGTGCCGAAGCCGTCCAGGAGGGAGGTGAGGGCGTTCATGTCACAGCACTCCCATCAGCGGGCCGCCGGGCAGCGGCACCCCGAGCAGCTTGTCGAAGACGGCGTAGGTGATCAGGGACAGGACGGCCGCGATCAGCGGGTCGCGGTCGACGCGGCGGCTGCCGAGCGCGAAGGCGGCGCCCCAGAAGAGCAGGGCGCCCGCGACGGGGAAGCCGGCCGGTTCGATGAGCACGGCCGCACCCAGGAAGATCCCCGACAGCAGCAGCACGGTGCGCCAGTCGGCGGGCTCCGACAGATCGACGTCCTCCCCGCCCTCCGCCTCGCCCCGGCCGCCGCGCAGGACGTCGACGGCCAGCAGGGCGGCGATGACGAGCAGACCGGCACCGACGGCGACCGGTACCGTCCTGGGGCCGACCGGGCCGCGCTGGGCGATGTCGACGTCCATCGTCAGCGCGTCGGTCAGGACGAGCACACCGAGCGCCAGCAGCAGGGCGCACACGCCGAGTTCGGAGTGGTCGCGCAGCCAGGAGCGCCGCCCGCCCGCCCTGTCCGGCGCGCGGTCCGTCTCTGTCGTCACAGTCCCAGCTCCTTCAGTACCGACACCACGCGCTTGTCCTGGGCGTCCAGGAACGCGCCGAACCTCTCCCCGGCCAGGAAGGCGTCGTCCCAGCCGTTCTTCTCCAGGGACCGCCGCCACTCGGGCGAGTCGTGCAACTCCTCGGCCAGGCGGATCAGCTTTCCCCGCTCGGCGTCGGACAGACCGGGCGGGGCGACGATGCCGCGCCAGTTGGTGAACTCCACGTCGTAGCCGGACTCCTTGAGCGTGGGCGCGTCCTTCAGCCCGGTCACCCGCTCGGGACCGGTGACCGCCAGGACCCGCAGCTCACCGGCCTTGATCTGGTCCAGGTACTCGCCGACTCCGGAGACGCCGAAGGCGACCTTGCCGCCGAGGATCGAGGCGAGCAGCTCGCCGCCGCCGTCGAAGGGGATGTAGTTGACCGCCTTGGGGGAGATGCCGGCGGCCCGCGCCATCAGCATCGGCGCCAGATGGTCCGGCCCGCCCGGGGAGGAGCCCCCGCCCACCGGCAGCTTGCCGGGGTCTTTCCGCCAGGCGCCGATCAGCTCGTCGATCGTCCGGTACGGGGAGTCCTTGCCGACGACCACGACGTCCTGCTCCTCGGTGAGCCGGGCGATGGGGGTGGTGTCGGCGAGTGTCCTCGGCGCGTGGTTGGATCGGACGGCGCCGACGACGCCGAGCCCCATCGACATCGCCAGCCTGCCGTTGCCGTGCTCGCTGACCAGCCGGCTCAGGCCGACGGTGCCGCCGGCCCCGGGCAGGTTGAACACCTCGACGTTGTGCGTGAGTCCGGCGTCCTCGGCGTTCTTCGCGGCCGTACGGGCCGTGATGTCGTAGCCGCCGCCGGGTGTGTTGGGGACCATGAAGCGCAGGCCCGGGATCTGTGTGCCGGTCTCGGCGCCGCCGCCGGCGGAGAGCAGCGGCGGTCCCACGAGGACGAGCACGGCGGCCCCGAGCAGGGCGAGGGGGGTGCGCAGGCGCACGAGTGCCACCACCTGTCGGTTTGGGTCTGTCGGTAAGGGAAGCCCTGTGGGGCAGGGGGATGAGGGCCATATGGTGCCCGCCCGCCCGCGGGCTGTCTGCCTTGCGGAACCAATGGAGGTTGTGGTCATTGAGGTCACGGTTGGCCGGGCGGCGCCCGGTATCCCTTTCCTTCCCCGCAGGTGGGCGCCATCATGGGCGGTCCGGCACACCGGCCGCCCGCCGTGCCGCCGGAGCGGGGGAACGACGCGGCGGTGGAAGGAGCGGAAGGAGCGGACCGATGACCAGCACGCGGGAGGGACCGGCCACGGGCGGCCAGTCCGGTACGGCCGGTGCGATCGACGTGCTCGTCGTCGACGACGACTTCATGGTGGCCCGGGTCCACCGCGCGTTCGTCGAGCGGGTCGCCCCCTTCCGCGTCGCCGGTGTCGCGGGCACCGGCGAGCAGGCCGTCGCCGCCGCCGACGAGCTCCGCCCCGATCTGGTGCTGCTCGACCTGTACCTGCCGGACGCCTTCGGCCTGGACGTCATCCCCCGGCTGCGGGCCGCCGGGCACGACTGCGACGTCATGGTGGTCAGCGCCGCCCGGGAGGCGGACGCGGTACGCGGAGCCGTCCGGCACGGCGTCGTCGACTACCTGCTCAAGCCGTTCGAGTTCGACGACCTGCGCGCCCGCCTGGAGCGCTACGCGGTCCGGCGGGGCCGGCTGCGCGACGCGGTGGTGCGCGGCCAGGCCGACGTCGACCGCGTCCTGGCCGGCGCCCCGGCCCCGGCCCCGCCGGGCCCGGCGCTGCCCAAGGGCATGAGCGCGGAGACCGCCGCCCTGGTCGAACGGGTACTGCGCGACGCCGACGGCTCCCTGTCCGCCAGCGAGTGCGCGGCCCTCACCGGCCTCTCGCGCGTCAGCGCCCGCCGCTACCTGGAGTACTTCCACACCGTCGGCGACGCCGACGTCTCGCTGCGCTACGGCGCGGCCGGCCGGCCCGAACGCCGGTACCGCTTCCGCGGCCGGCCCGAGGAGCCCGGCCCCGGCGCGGCGGCCCGCGGCACGCGCGCGCGGGCCGGGGCGTCGTGCGGCCCGGGCACGTTCGAAGGGTGAGGGCCGGGTGCGGCGCGCGCGGCCGCCCCGCGTCGCCGCCGCGGTCGTACCGGTGAACGCGCCTCCTGCTCCCGCGTCGCCGCCGCGGTCGCGCCGATGGCGCGGCCCCCGCTCTGGCGTCGCCCGGGCAGCTTCCGGCGGGCCGTGCTGATCGACTGGTGACGGCCGGGGCACGGGCGTACGGTCGAACGGTGACCGCGCGGTGGGCGCAGCCGTTCACAGCCGTTCACAGCCCTTCGCCCACCCCCTCCCGAGGGGGTGGGTCCCCTTGAGAGCGCGAACGCCATGAGCAGCAGCCCCCGATCCACCTCCGCGCCGTACACCACCGCCCGGGAAGGCGGCGGTGGCGGAAGCGGGATGGCGCTGCTGGTCATCGCCTCCTGCCAGCTGATGGTGGTCCTGGACATCACCATCGTGAACATCGCGCTGCCGGACATCCAGCGCTCGCTGGACTTCTCCACCACCGGCCTGTCGTGGGTGGTCAACGCCTACACGCTCACCTTCGGCGGACTGCTGCTGCTCGGCGGCCGGGCCGGCGACATCCTCGGCAGACGGCGCGTGTTCGTCTTCGGCGTGCTGCTCTTCGTGCTCGCCTCCCTGCTCGGCGGGTTCGCCCAGAACTCCGGCCAGCTCCTCGCCGCCCGGGCTCTCCAGGGCGTCGGCGGCGCCATCGCCTCCCCCACCGCCCTCGCCCTGGTCGGCACGACGTTCCGCGAAGGCCCCGAACGCAACCGGGCGTTCGGGGTCTTCGCCGCGGTCTCGGCGGGCGGCGGCGCGATCGGCCTGCTGGCGGGCGGCATGCTGGTGGAGTGGCTGAACTGGCGCTGGGTGCTGTTCGTCAACGTCCCCGTCGGGCTGCTGGTCGCCCTCGCCACACCCCGCTGGATCACAGAGTCCGCGCGTCATCCCGGGCACTTCGACATCACCGGCGCGCTGACCTCCACCGCCGGCATGGCGCTGCTGGTGTACGGCTTCATCAGGGCCGGGCAGGACGGCTGGCTGGAGAGCATCACGCTGGCCGCGTTCGCCGCGGCCGTCGTCATCCTCGCGGTGTTCGTCCTGACCGAGCGGCGGTCCGGGCAGCCGATCACACCGCTGCACATGTTCGCCGACCGCAACCGGGCGGGCACCTACGGCGTCATGCTGTGTCTGGCCGCCGCGATGCTGGGCCTGTTCTTCTTCCTCACGCTCTTCGTGCAGAACGTGCTGGACTTCAGCCCCTTGCGGGCCGGGCTCGCCTTCCTGCCGGTCAGCGCGGTCATCGCGATCGGTGCCGGGCTGGCCTCGCGGTTCCTGCCCCGGCTGGGCCCCAAACCCTTCATGGTCGTGGGCGGGGTCCTCGCGGCGGCGGGGCTGGCCTGGCTGACCCTGACCGACGTCCACTCCACCTACGCGGGCAGCGTCCTCGGCCCCTTGCTGGTCTTCGGCCTGGGCATGGGCATGGAGTTCGTCGCGCTCACCCTCATGGCGCTGTCCGGTGTCTCCAGCCGGGAGACCGGCGCGGCCTCCGGACTGCTCAACGTCACGCAGCAGGTCGGCGGCTCGCTCGGACTGTCCGTCCTGGTCACGGTGTTCGGCACGGCCGGCGACGCCGAGGCCCGCAGGCAGATCCCCCGCTTCCTGGCCCAGGCGTCCCCGGCCGAGCGCCTGCGGTTCCGGCGCACGGGGGAGCTGCCCGGGCGCTGGGCCGACGAGATCCTCACCGCCGGGGTGTCGGCCGCCTTCGTGACGGCGGCGATCTGCACGGTGGCCGCCGCGCTGATCGCCTTGGTGGTCATCCAGGTCCGGCCCGGCGACCTGGAACGCCTCCAGGGTGGCAGGGGCCCCGGCCCGATGTGAGGCCGGGGCGCCGCACGTCAGTCCACGGTGCAGGAGGCACCGTTGAGGGCGAACGTGGTGGGGCTGGGGTTCGCCGTCCCCCGGGAGGCCGTGAAGCCGAGGGTGACGGAGCCCGCCGCGGGGATGGACGCCGTGTACGGGGCGGAGGCGACGGTGACCTCCGCGCCTTCCTGCGTCGCCGTACCGCCCCACAGGTTGGTGACCCGCTGGCCGTCGGGGAAGGTCCAGCGCAGGGTCCAGCCGTTCACCGCCGAGGTGCCGGTGTTGCGCAGGACGATCTCGCCCTGGAAGCCGCCGGGCCACTGGCCCGTGACCTTGTAGGCGACACCGCACGTGACCGGCGGACCACCGGTGGGGGTGGTCACCGCGACCGTGCCGGACCGCTGCGAGCGGTTGCCGGCGGCGTCGCGGGCGTACACGGCGAAGGTGTACGACGTGGCCGGCGCGAGGCCGGTGACGGTGGCGGAGGTGCCGGTGGTGGCGGCCACGACGGTCTCCGCCCCGCCGCCGATCCGGACGACGTCATAGCCGGTCACGCCGCTCGCGTCGGTGGAGGCGGCCCAGGACAGGGTGACGGACGAGGAGGTCACCGCCGAGGCGGCCGGGGTTCCGGGGGCGGTCGGTGCGGTGGTGTCGCCGCCGGAGGAGGAGTAGACGGCGGCCTCCTTGGCCGTGGCGGCGATGCCGTTCGCGCCGTTGAAGAGCCGCTGCCCCCACGAGGTGAGCTGGTTCGGGTCGAAGTTGGTGACCATGTCCAGGTACTCGACCCCGCCGCCGTTGCCGCTCCAGGACCAGCCGAGGTAGCCGAGGCCGAGCTGCCGCGTCACCGACAGGATGGCGTCCTCGTCGGGGTTGCCGTCGGAGTGGTCGTGCCCGAACTCGCCCACGACGATGGGGAGCTTCGCGGCGACGAAGCGGTTGAGGTAGTCGCCGACCTCGGCCGCGGTGTCGAAGACGCCGTACATGTGGATGGAGAAGACCGTGTTGCGGTCCGGGTCGGCCGCGAACACCGAGGCGGCGTTGTCACGCATGGTGAACGCCCAGTCCTGGCCCCAGTTGGGCGCGTCCACCATGATCGTGTGGTCGAATCCGGCGTTCCGCAGCTTCTGGACGGCCGTCTTCGTCTCGGCGGTCCAGTTCGCGTAGGTGGTGTTGCCGAACGGCTCGTTGCCGATGTTGACGATGACGTAGTCCTCTTGTCCCGTCAGGGCGCTCTGCACGCTGATCCAGTAGTCGGCGGCGCGGGAGAGCGAGACGGCTCCGCTCTGCTCGCCGTAGCCGGTGGTGTCGTGCACCTCCAGGACGCAGATCAGGCGGTTGCGCTTGCACTGGCTGACGACGTTCGCCACGTCCGCGGCGTCGTTGCGGGTCCAGCGGTCACCGCTGGAGAGGACCACCCGGACGGTGTTGGCGCCCTTGGCCTTGATGTGGGCGAGGGAGCTGATCCGGTCCGGGTACCAGGTGTGGGCGTGGTTGACGCCGCGCATCACGAAGTCGTTCCCCGACGCCTCCAGCAGCCGGCCGTTCTCGACGCGGAAGCCGGTGGGCGCCGCGTGGGCCGGGGTGCCGAGGGCGAGCAGCGGAAGGAAGAGCCCCAGCACGGCGGCCGCGACGGCGGCCAGGCGGGGGACGGTGGCGGTGGGGGATCTCATGGCGGCTCCAGGGGAGTGGGAAGGGGGGCGGGGTCAGGACGTGGCGGCGCGCGCCGTGCAGCCGACGGCCGCCGACGGGGTGCCGGCCGTGCCCGACGTGGTGGCGAGGAAGCCGAAGGTGGTGCTCGCTCCCGGCGCGAGGGTGCCGTTCCAGGCCGTGTTGGCGACCGTGGCCGTGCCGTCGGCGGCCGTGGTGAGGCTGCCGTTCCAGACCTGGGTGACCCGCGCGCCGCCGGACGGCGCGACGGTGGCGGTCCAGCCGGAGACGGGCGCGGTGGAGGTGTTGGTCACCGTGACCTCGCCCTGGTAGCCGCCCTGCCAGGTGGAGACGGCCCGGAAGGCCGTGGCGCAGGCGGGCTCGCCGCCGCCCGGCTCACCCGGATCGCCGGGGTCCCCGGGGTCGCCCGGGGTGCCCGCGTCGAGCAGCGCGGCCAGGGCCGGGTACCAGCGGGCGGCGATCTTGGCGTCGCCCGAGGCGTTGGGGTGCACGCCGTCGTAGGTGTCGGCGGCCGTGCTGAAGCCGGTCCACTGGTCGACGACGGTCACCGGGGAGTTCGCGGTGCTCGTCGCCCGGGCCCAGCCGGGGATGCGCGCGTTGAGATCGACGACGCGCTGGGCGCACTGTGCGCAGTTGCCGGGGTTCATGGGGATGAGCTGGGCGACGAGGACCTTCATGTCCGGCCGGGAGGCCCGCATCTGCTCGACGAGCCTGGTGTAGGCGGCGAGGATGCGGTCCGGGGAGACGTTGCTCCAGACATCGTTCGTCCCGAAGTGCATGACAACGATGTCGGGACGCGTCGCGGCGAGCCGGGCCGGCAGCAGGTTGCGGTCGGCCACGTTGGTCACCAGCTCGCCGCCGTGGCCTTCGTTGTCGCCGTCGTGTGCCTGGCCGCAGCCCTGGGGGCCGAGCGTGCCGACGAAGTCGATGTCCGTGTACCCGGTGCTCTGGAGCCGGTTCCACAGCACCGCCCGCCAGCAGCCCGGCGAACCGGTGATCGAGTCGCCCAGCGGCATGATGCGCACCGGGTCCGCCGCCGTGGCCGCCGGTGCCGCCGCGGCGCGCGGGGCGAGCGTCCATCCGAGCGGCAGCAGCAATGTGGCCAGCAGGCCGAGAACCGGGAGGATCGGTAAGCGTGTGGGGTGGGTCCTGCGCATGGTGGTCCCTTCTCCGAAAAGGGGCTGGGAGCGCTCCCACACACATCAAGCCATCGTTGTCATTTACGCGTCAAGACTGCTGCGGCAGGAGTGTGCCCCGAAGGGCCCCGGGGGAGCCGGGGGCCGCGCCGACCGAGCGGGGCGGAACGTCGCGGGCGCGCCCCGCGGGCGCGGTTCGGCGGCGGATCAGCGGCCCGGCGCCCCCGCCCGCAGGCCGTCCATGATCAGGTCCAGCAGCCGGGTGACACGCGGCTGCCAGTCCTCGCGGGGGTCGATCTGCCACAGGCCGGCGATGGCGAGGAAGAAGTCGTCGCCGCTCACACCGGGGCGGATGACGCCGGCCTTCTCGCCCGCCCGCAGCAGGAGTTCGGCCGCCGCCACCACCGGGGTGGGCCCCGGCTTCGCGGGACTGCCCGGGGCGCTGGTGGCCTGGCGGATGGCGTCCGCCAGCCCCGCCTTGGTCATGGCGAAACGGGCCAGGCGGTCCATCCACTCGCGCAGCGCCCGCTCGGGCTCGCGGGTCGCCAGCAACTGCGCCGCGGCGTCGGCGACCTGCTGCATCTCGTACCGGTAGACCTCCAGGACGAGCGACTCGCGGTTGGGGAAGTTCCGGTAGAACGTGCCCTGCCCGACGCCCGCCTTCTTGGCGATCGCGCTCAACGGGATCTCCGCGCAGCGCGTCAGTTCGGCCAGTGCCGCCTCCAGGATGCGCTCGCGGTTGCGCTGCGCGTCCGAGCGCAGAGGAGAACTCTCCTTCGGCTGCCGCACTCGTCCTCCTCGGGGGCTCGTGGCCGAATCGCGGCCCTTGCTAAGCGGACAACTGTCCACTACGTTTCCAGTGATCGGACAACTGTCCGGTTGCGCTTCACCATACGGCGGAGACGGCCGACGCGGGGCAGCCGGTGGCCGCGGGCCGCCGGCACGCGCCCTCACCCTCTCGCCGTCTCCGCGATCCCGGCCCGGTGGCGGCCGCGTACGACCCGTCATCGTCCCGCACAGCGCCGTCCCCTGCCACCGACTCGACCCGACCCCCTTGCCCGGACCGTCCCCACCCGTTCCGGATACGGAAAGAAGGCTGATCATGGGCCCAGCCCCCGCGCCGACGCACAGCGCCATCACCCTCCAGGTCAACGGCGAGAAGTACACGCTGTCCGTCGACCACCGCACCACCCTCCTCGACGCCCTGCGCGAGCGCCTGGACCTGACCGGCACCAAGAAGGGCTGCGACCAGGGGCAGTGCGGCGCCTGCACGGTCCTGCTCGACGGACGCCGCGCGGTGTCCTGCCTGCAACTGGCGGTGGCCGCCGAAGGCCGCGAGATCACCACGATCGAGGGCCTGGCCGACGGCGAGCGGCTGCACCCGGTGCAGCAGGCGTTCCTCGACCTCGACGGCTACCAGTGCGGTTACTGCACGCCGGGCCAGATCTGCTCGGCCGTGGCGGTGATCGAGGAGCACGCGGCGGGCTGGCCCAGCGCCGCCACCGACGACGTACGGCCCGAGGCGGGACCGCCCGAGCTGACCGCCGAGGAGATACGGGAACGGATGAGCGGCAACCTGTGCCGCTGCGGCGCGTATGTGTCGATCGTCCAGGCCGTCGCCCGGGCCGCCGGCGCCGAGGAGGCGGCCGTATGAGGGAGTTCGGTTACCGCCGCGCGGCCGATGTCTCCGGCGCCGTGGCGCTGCTCGCCGCCGACCCGGAGGCGCGCTTCCTCGGCGGCGGCACCAACCTCGTCGACCTGATGAAGACGGGCGTCGAGCGCCCCGCCCGGCTCATCGACGTCCGCGACCTGCCCCTGGACCGCATCGAGCCCGCCTCGGACGGCGGCCTGCGCATCGGCGCCACCGTCACCAACAGCGACCTCGCCGCCCACCCCGAGGTCCGCCGCCGCTACCCGGCGCTCGCCCAGGCGGTGCTGGCCGGTGCCTCCGGACAGCTGCGCAACATGGCCACGGTCGGCGGCAATCTGCTCCAGCGCACCCGCTGCGGCTACTTCGCCGACGTGAGCAAACCCTGCAACAAGCGCGTCCCGGGCAGCGGCTGCCCGGCCATCGAGGGCGTGCACCACAATCACGCCATCCTCGGCTCCTCCGAGCACTGCGTCGCCGTCCACCCCTCGGACATGGGCGTCGCGCTGGCCGCCTTCGACGCCGTGGTGTCCTACGAGACCGCCGACGGGCCGGGCGCGCTGGCGCTGGCCGACTTCTACCTCCCCGTCGGCGACACCCCGCACCGGGAGACCGCCCTGCCGCCGGGCGCCCTGATCACCGGCGTCACCCTGCCGCCCGCCCCCGTCGCCGCCCGGTCCCGCTACCGCAAGGTGCGCGAGCGCGCCTCGTACGCGTTCGCCATCGGCTCGGTCGCCGCCGCGCTCGACGTCACCGACGGCGTCGTACGCGAGGTCCGCCTGGCCTTCGGCGCGGTCGCGTCGCGGCCCTGGCGGGCCCGCGCGGCCGAGCGGGCGCTGACCGGCGCCCCGGCGGACGCCGACGCCTTCGCCGCCGCGGCCGACGCCGAGCTCGCGGCGGCCCGCCCGCTGCCCGACAACGCATACAAGGTGACCCTCATGCGCAACCTCACGGTGGCCGTGCTCACCGAACTCGCCGAGGAGGCCGCCCGATGACCACCGCCCCGACCCGGCCGGCCACCACCCCGCGGGGTTCCGTCGGCACCGCGCACACCCGCGTGGAGGGCCGCGACAAGGTCACCGGCGCCGCCCGCTACGCGGCGGAGATCCCCTTCACCGGCCTGGCCCACGGCTGGCTGGTGCTCTCCACCGTCGCCCGCGGCCGGATCCGCGCGGTGGACGCCGACGCGGCGCTCGCCCTGCCGGGTGTGCTCGCCGTCCTGCACCACGGCAACGCCCCGCGCCTGACCACCGACTACGTCGGCCTGCTCGGCGTTCCCGACCCGACCGCCGCCGTCTTCCAGCACGACCGGGTGCCGCACGCCGGCTGGCCCGTGGCGCTCGTCGTCGCCGAGACGCCCGAGCAGGCCCGCGAGGCCGCCGACACCCTCGCCGTGCAGTACGACGAGGAGCCGCACGACATCGCCTTCTCCGCCGCCCGCCCCGACTCCTACCCCGCGGACGGGTATGCCCCGGCGGTGACGGAGAAGGGCGACGTGGAGGCCGGCCTCGCCGCGTCCGCCGTCGTCGTGGACGCCGAGTACACCACCCCGGAGGAGCACCACAGCCCCATGGAGCCGCACGCGGCGACCGCGCGGTGGGACGGCGGCCGGCTGGAGGTCGTCGACTCCAACCAGGGCAGCACCTGGGTGCAGAGCGAACTCGCCGCCATGTTCGCACTGGACGCGTCCGCGGTGCGGGTGGTCTCCGAGCACGTCGGCGGCGGCTTCGGCAGCAAGGGCGTGCGGGCCCACCAGGTGGCCGCCGCGATGGCCGCGAGGGAGCTCGGGCGCCCGGTCCGCGTCGTCCTGACCCGGCGCCAGATGTTCTCGCTCACCGGGTACCGCAGCCCCACCGCCCAGCGGATCCGGCTCGGCGCCGACACCGAGGGACGGCTGCGCGTACTGGAGCATCGCGCGTGGAACCAGACCTCCACCGTGTACGAGTTCGTCGAGTCCAGCGCCGGCCCGTCCCGCGTCCTGTACGACGCCGACGCCCACCGCACGTCCCAGGAGGTGGTACGGCTCGACGTGCCCTCGCCGACCTGGATGCGCGCCCCGGGCGAGGCGCCGGGCTCCTTCGCCCTGGAGTCGGCGTTCGACGAGCTCGCCGAGAAGTGCGGCGTCGACCCGATCGAGCTGCGCCTGCGCAACGAGCCCGAGGCGGGACCGGTCTCCGGGCTGCCCTTCGCCGGCCGCAACCTCGCCGCCTGCTTCCGGGAGGGCGCCCGCCGGTTCGGCTGGGCGGAGCGCGACCCCCGCCCCGGCGTGCGCCGCGACGGCCGCTGGCTGCTCGGCACCGGCACGGCCGCCGCCTCCTTCCCCGTGGGCGCCGGGGCCTCCACGGCGGCGCTGACGGCGGAGCCGGACGGCACCTTCACCGTGCGGATCGCCGCCGCCGACATCGGTACGGGCGCCCGTACCGCCCTCGCCCTGGTCGCCGCCGACGCGCTCGGGACGGCACCCGAGCGGGTCCGGGTACGCATCGGTGACAGCGCCTTCGGGCCCGCCTGGATCGCCGGCGGGTCGATGGGCACCCGCTCCTGGTCCTGGGCGGTCACGGAGGCGGCCCGGGAACTGCGTGAGCGGCTCGCCCTCAGCGGCGACATCCCGCCCGAGGGCATCACGGTGCGCTCCGACACCACCGAGGCCGTCGGCGCCCTCGCCCAGCGGGAGCGGCACTCCTTCGGCGCCCAGTTCGCCGAGGTCGCCGTCGACGTCACCACCGGCGAGGTGCGGGTGCGCCGCATGCTCGGCATCTTCGCCGCGGGCCGCATCGTCAACCCGCTCACCGCCCGCAGCCAGCTGATCGGCGGTATGACGTGGGGCATCTCCATGGCCCTGCACGAGGAGGCGGTCCGCGACCGGGCCACCGGCGGCCACTACGGCGCCGACCTCGCGGGCTACCACGTCGCCGCGCACGCCGACGTGCCGCGGATCGAGGCGGACTGGGTCGACGACACCGACCCCGACGACCCGGTCGGCATCAAGGGCATCGGCGAGGTCGGCATCGTCGGCGCGGCGGCGGCGATCGCCAACGCCGTCTGGCACGCGACCGGCGTACGCCACCGCGCCCTGCCGATCCGGCCGGACCGCGTGCTGGCGGCGGGAGCGCCGGGCGTCTGACCCCGGCCGGGACCCGGGCGACGGCCGGGGCGGGCGGCGACCTGGCCGAGGTCCGGCCCGCACCCGGCCGTACGCGTGCCCGGCGGCCGGTCCGGGCGGCGGTCCGTCCCCGCGGGGTGGTCCGCGTCGCCGACCGGTCCGTTCTCCCCGGGGCCCGTCCCGCGTCCGCCGGTCCACGCGGACCGGGCTGTCCTGGCGCGGAGGCGGTCCGCTCTCCCCGTGGTCCGTCCCGTGTCCCGGGGGCCCCGGTGCCCCGTCGCGGCGGGTAGCGCCTTGGGGTACGCCGGTGAGGCCGGCCCCCGTTTCCCCCGCTGGTGCGGCGGGCACCCGGGCCCCGGCAGACCGGCGCGCGGAGGGAGGACGCCATGAGGCTGGACGAGTTCCTCGCCGAGGTCCGCGACCGTGGCGAGTACCGCAGCCAGGAGGAGGCCGAGCAGGTCAGTTCCGCGGTCCTGTGGGTGCTCGCCTCCCGGATCAGCCCCGAGGAGGCCGCCGACCTGGCCGCACAGCTGCCCGCCCCGCTCGACGACGCCCTGCGCCTGGAACGGGGACGGCCGGAGACCTTCGGCCACGAGGAGTTCCTGCGGCGCGTGGCCCGGCAGACCGGCGCCCGGCAGGCGACCGCGGAGTGGGACGCGAGCGCCGTGCTGTCCACCGTCGCCGACGCGGTCTCCGGCGGCGAGGTCGACCATCTGCTGGCCCAGCTGCCGTCCGATTACGCGGAGTTCTTCGGCAGGCCGGAGCGGGCTTGAGCGCCCGGTGCCGGGGACGCGGACCCGGGCGTCCCGGCCTGTCGCCCGCCGTGCCGGGGGAGGCGGCCCCGGGCGGCCCTGTCCCGGCGTCCCGCTGGTCCTTTTCCCGGGCGCACCGCGTATGACCAGGGCCGCAACAGGGCACCCGGGCCCCGTCCGGCGCAGGACCGGCAGCAGGCGTTTGGCGAGGAGGCACCATGACGGACGGTGAGCGGCGATACGACGACGAGGAGGAGACCCCGCTCGCGGGTTACGCCACGCTGGCGACGACCTTCGCGGCGGGGGTGGGGCTGTTCGCCGTGGTGGCGCGCCGCCGCGGGCTGCGGCTGCCCGACGGGGTGCCGCCCTGGGACATGGCGCTCCTGGGCACGGCCACGTTCAAGGCGTCACGGCTGCTGACCAAGGACAAGGTCACGAGCTTCCTGCGGGCACCGTTCACCCGCCGCGAGCGCGACAGCGAGGGCAACGAGGTGATGGACGTCTCCCGGGGCAGCGGGATGCGCCGGGCCGTCGGCGACCTGGTGTCCTGCCCGTTCTGCACCTCCGCCTGGGTGGCGGGCGCGCTCGTGGGCACCTACGCCTCCGCCCCGCGGGCGGCCCGCCTGGTGTGCGCGGGCCTGACCGCCGTCACCATGGCGGACTGGTTGCAGTACGCCTGGAGCCTGACGGAGCAGAAGGCCGAAGGCTGAGGACGGTGCCCGGGGACGCCCGGCGGGGCGGGACCGAGGTGGCCGTCCTGGTCGGGCTCCAGGCCTCGGGGAAGTCCACCTTCTGTGAGCAGCGCCTGCGGGAGCGTTACGCGCTGGTCAGCAAGGACCGCTTCCCGCGCGGCGCCCGGGACAAGCAGGCCCGGCAGATGCGGCTGGTCGAAGCGGCGCTGGCCGACGGCCGGTCGGTGGCGGTCGACAACACCAACCCCTCTCCCGCCGAGTGGGGCCCGCTGGTGGCGGCCGGGCACACGTACGGCGCCGCCGTCGTCGCCTACTGGTTCCCGCCCGACCTCGCGGGCTCCCTGCGGCGCAACGCCGCGCGCACCGGACGGGACCGGGTCCCGGACGTCGGCGTCCGCGCCACGCTGAAACGGCTGCGCCGGCCGACCCGTGAAGACGGTTTCGACGCGGTGCTCACCGTCCGGTTCGACGGCCGCGGCGGCTTCGACGTACGGCCGGCCTCCGCTGCCGGAGGGTGAGACCCCCGGGGGCCGGGGGCCGGCGCGCCGTCCCGTGCCCGGCGCCTCAGGCCTCGCTCTCGACCGCGCGCGTCGTGGGCAGCAGCTCCCGGATGTCGGCGGGCAGCGCACCGGCCACCTTCGTCATCTCCTCGGGGGAGACGAAGGCGTCCAGCACGTTGAGCACCACCGCGGAGCGCTGGAGCGCGGCCTCCTCGGTGATACCGGCCCGCCAGGCCACCCGGCCGGCGAACGCGGTGAGCCCGAAGCGCTCCCCGGTGCCCCGCGTGTGCCCGCTCTCCTCGGCCGGCGCCCCCGCCGGGGGCACGGACCCGGCCAGCTCGTGCGGCAGCTGGGCCGCCAGATGCTCGGCCAGCCCCTCGGGGAGACGCTCGGCCAGGGTGCGCAGTACGGCGGACACCGTCCGTTCGGCCTCGTCCCGGCTGACGGCCCGGCTCTGCTCCTGAACGGTTCGCACCAGATCGTCGTACCTCATCGGCGCCCACTCCCACGTCTCGGGCCACTAGGGTGCTTGCGCACGACGAGTGTCCGGTACGGAGAGGGTGACACCGATGCCGGTGGCCAGGACGGTGAGGACCGTCAGGACCGCTGGGCGCGCTCCGCGTGCAGCTTCTTGACGCGCGCCGCCTCCTTGCGGACCTCCGCCTGGAGTGCCTGCTCGCGCTCCAGCCACTCGGGACGCTCTTGCTTCAGCGCCTCGATCCGCTCGGTGGTGAGGGGCTCGGTGATCCCGCCCCGGTGCAGCCCGGCGATGGAGACGCCCAGCTTCGCGGCCACCACCGGCCGGGGGTGCGGGCCGGTGCGGCGCAGCTCCCGCAGCCACTCGGGCGGGTCGGCCTGGAGCGCGTTCAGCTCGGCGCGCGAGACGACACCCTCCCGGAACTCTGCGGGTGTGGCCTCGAGGTACACACCCAGCTTCTTCGCCGCGGTCGCGGGCTTCATCGTCTGGGTGCTCTGGTGCTGGGTCATGGCATCCAGGGTATCGAGCATGTGCGCGACCGATGACCACGCCCGGTAACCTGGCCAGGTGACAGCCTCGGAAGAATCCGCCTCGTTCCGGCTCGCGTACGTCCCGGGCGTGATGCCCGACAAGTGGGTGCGCGTCTGGCACGAGCGGCTGCCCGGCGTCCCGCTGTCCCTGACCCAGGTCGCCGCCGCCGAGGCCGGCGGCGTGCTGCTGGACGGCGAGGCCGACGCGGGCCTGGTACGGCTGCCCGTCGACCGGACGGTGCTCAGCGCGATCCCGCTCTACACCGAGACGACGGTGGTCGTGGTCCCCAAGGACCACCTCGTCACGGCGGCCGACGAGGTGACGGTCGCGGACCTGGCCGACGAGATCGTGCTGCACCCCCTCGACGACGTGCTCGGCTGGGAGCGCCTGCCGGGCCGGCCCGCCTTCGAGCGCCCCGCCACCACGGCGGACGCCGTCGAGCTGGTCGCGGCGGGGATCGGCGTGCTCGTGGTCCCGCTGTCGCTGGCCCGGCTGCACCACCGCAAGGACCTCACCCACCGGCCGCTCACCGACGCCCCCGCGTCGAGCGTCGCGCTGTCCTGGCCGCAGGAGGCCACCACCGACCTGGTGGAGGACTTCATCGGCATCGTCCGCGGCCGGACCGCCAACAGCACCCGGGGCCGCAGGCCGGCCCCGGAGCGGGAGGACGCGAAGCGCGCCGGCGCGAGCGGCGCCGGTCGCAAGCCCACGGCGGGGAACCAGGCCGGAGGCAAGTCCAGGGGCGGCGCGTCGGCCGGCGGCAGGACGGGCGGAAACAGGTCGGCCGCCGGCAAGCCGGCCGGCCGGAACCCGCGCCGGGGTTCCGGCGGCACCGCCAAGGGCGGCGGCCGGCGCGGCGGCCGCCGGTCCTGAGTTCAATTCGGGCCGCGTCAGGCGGCCGGGTGTTCACCCCTCACGGGACGTACGTGGACCTGCGCGCCGTCTCCACCACCCGGCCGCCCTCGGCCCGCCCGAGCAGGCCGGCGGTGCAGTCGTCCACCGCCGACGGGACCCGGGCCAGCGGCGCCGCCTTGCCGACCAACGGCGCCCCGGCCCGGATGTCGTCCAGCAGCGTGGTGCCGTCGGGCCGCGCCGAGTCGGCGGCCCTGGAGTCGGGTGCCGTCGAAGACCGCCCGGGGGTTCGGCCCGTGGCAGTAGGCGTGCGTCGGCTTCTCGGTCTCCTCGAAGAACGGCGCCGGCTCGACGCCGTCCAGCGCGTGGTGGGAAAGCGCGAACGGCCGTACGGCCCAGATCGTCGGGAATCAGCCTGGCCGCAGCTGTGTGGCGTGGGGCGTCAACGGGCTGGACGGTGAAGCCGGAAAGGCCCGACGAGTGTGTCGCCGAGCCTTTCGTATGCGGGTCACCTCGGTGGTGCGAGGCAGATGGCGCGCGTGGTGGAGCAGCCGTCGGTGTGCCGGGGCGTCACAACGCGTCGTGGTCCTGCGCGGAGTCCATGCCGGCTTCCAGGTCAACCGCGTACACGGGCCGTTCCTCGATGCCCAGGGTCCGCATCAGAGGGGTGGTCGGAACCCTGAAGCGGCCTCCCACCCGCAGCACCGGGCAGGGAAAGGCCCCTCGATGGATCAGCCGATAGGCGGTCTGCGTGCAGATCCCCAGTGCTCGGGCCGCCGTGCGGAGATCGACTGCCACAGGCAGGTCGAACACCTCGGTGAAGGTGAGAGGGTCACGCCGCGGAGAGGGGCCGCTCATCGGTGCCCCCTGCGCGGGGTCAGCGACAGGGTTCCCACGCGGCGCCTACCGCCTCTGCGGCGGGCCAGGCGGACCACGTCGTGGAGGTCCAGGCGCTTGGCGAGTACTCCGAGTCGCTCCCCTTCCAGCTGTGCCGAGGAGGTCGTGAACCGGAGCGGAGCGCGCAGCTCCGTCGGCCCGGGTGGTGGCACGACCTCCAACGCGTACTCGACAAAGTCGTACGCGTCGGCCTCTTCACCGACACCGGTTCCCGGGTGGCCGCGCCGTGTCGCGATGGCCTCGATGTGCGCGGAGGGGATGGTTCGCCTTTCGGAGCGCGCGTACCGCCACGCACTGGCGCGTGCGGCGTGGATCAATTGCTCGGCAGCGTCCGGAAGATCCGGGCCGACGGCCGGCAGCTTGTCCAGAAGGGCGAGGACCATCTCGGACTCGAGGTCCGTACGGCCGGCGCCCAGCCGTACGGTGATCCGGTGCACGGTGCCCGTGAGGCGGGGCAGGAGGAGCCACATCAGCAGGAGCTGCCACGGGCCGTGCGCGGCTTCCTCGTTCTGTGCGGCTCGGATGGCGTCCCGCCAGATGGGGGCGGCGTGTGCCGGGTTTGCCCCGTCGCCGTGCAGCATTCTGTGCAATTCGGCCGGAGAGAGCGACAGCGGCCCCTCCTCTGACCGAAGGGTGACGGGGAGCGTCATGTGCTCCGTGGCTCGGGGATCGGCGAAGTATGCCACAACGGCAGCGAAGACTCCGCCGGAAACTACCAGTGCCAAGGACTTTCCCTTCTCGGACGTATGGACGTGCCAGCATCAAAGGCGGCAGTGGGGAGGAGTGCGGGCCGCGAGACCCGACTTGACAGGGACATAGGGGATTGAAACGGGCACACGCCTCTTCCGCCTCAGATTTGCACGGGGGCATGCGCGAGCGGCCGTGTTGTGGCGGACATTGCGGCGGCGGTCGTATGAGTGGGCGCCGAGGCCGAGAGGGTGCCCGCCCGAGGGCGGGCACCCGGAGCCGGCGGACGATGCCGGTGTGGCGCTTCCTAGGAGGACTCGGATTCGGTCTCGGTGTCGGCAGGGGTGGCGGCCGGCGGCGTCTCGAGGATCGTCTCCGGCCGCACCTGGCGTTTCGACGTCTTGCCCCCGCGGATCGAGGAGGACCGCTTCCGGCCTCCTCGGCGGTTGCTGCGTCGCTGGTTCATCGGTCTTCTCCTTCGTGCTTTCTCTCGGCCCGCGGATTCGTCGCGGGTTTGAACGGGCGGTTGGTCCGGCTCCCTTCGGCGGGAGCAGCCGTGGCCCGGCGCCGTTGGTGCGCGGCTCCGGCGAGCGGCTGGTGGCGATGGTGCCGTGAACCCCGGGTCCCGCGCTCACCGTGATCTGAGGGAAATCTGAGGGCGATCTGAGGCGCTCGGAAGCACTCGGGTGTGGGAACGCCCCTGCCGGCACACGGATTCAGGAGCGGTATGCGGGGTGGCGGTCGACGGCCGCCACGGGATGCGAGGGAGAGGTCGTGGAGGGGTATGTACTCGGTCCGGTCCAAGCCATCGTCCCTGATGGACGAGGTGTGAAGGGCACATCCAAACTGGCCTGCCTGTTCGCTCTGTTCGTCGTCTCGCCCGGGCATCGGGTCCGCCGGGACGACATCGCTCACTACCTCTGGCCGGACGGCGGGGCCAACGCGGGTCTCATCAGCCGTCACCTGTCAGACCTGCGCAAGAGCGTCGACGTACGGGTGGGCTCGGCGGGGACGGGCGTATGTTCGATGGAACTGCCCCGGGCGTCCGTCGATTACCTCCGGTTCCACGAACTGGTGAAGCAGGCGCAGACATCCCGGGGCATGGGTGCGCTCACGCGCTTCGAGGTCTTGCGTGAGGCTCTGAAGCAGTGGACGCACGAAGAACCTCTCCTCGGGCTGCCAGGGAAGGGTTTCGACCTCTTGCGGTCCGAGCTGCGTCAAGAGTGGTGCGCGGCGCTGATCGACTGCCTGAGAGCCGCCTGGGAGGCCGAGGAGATCGAATGGATACTCAAGGAAACCGAGGAATTCTTGAAGCGATTCCCAGGAAATCAGAATGAGAAGGTATTCTTCTACAGGCTGCTGGCCACGGCGTCCAGGTCTTCGTCAGAAGCGAAGAAACTGATCACGGAACGCAAGAGGACTGTGGGAAAGCCGGTGGATCCGGCGCTGGCTCAGCTTTTCCGGGAGGTCACCCGGAACACTTTCAAACCCCGCGGGATATCCCCGTCGCGGCCGGAACACCCGATCCCCCGGCAGCTTCCCTACGCCGAACGCGACATCGTCGGCCGATCCGGTGAGCTGGCTTCGCTGCGGCAGTTCCTGTCGCAGCGAAAAGCCGAGGGCAGGGGAGCGGTGATCCTGCTGACCGGTATGGCGGGCGTGGGCAAGAGCGCCCTGGCGAACCATCTGTGCCGGATGGTGGAGGCGGACTTCCCCGAGGGGACGCTGTACGCGAATCTGACCGGGTTCGCAGGTGAGGGAACCTCTCCGGCCGAACCCGGGCGTGTTCTCGGCCGGTTCCTCTCCGATCTCGGGGTGCGGGCCGACACCGCCGACATCGACGCCATGAGCGGCGCGTTCAGGTCCCGGCTGGCCACCCGCTCTGTCGTCATGGTCCTGGACGACGCCGCCCACGCCGGCCAGGTGCTTCCGCTCCTGCCGGGCACCGGGTCCTCCGTCGCGATCATCACCAGCCGGAACCAGCTGCCGGACCTCAGCGCCCACAAGGACGTGCGGGTCTTCCGCATCGAGCCGTTGGACCGGGAGTCGGCGGCCGAGGTTCTGTCCACGCAGATGACTCCAGACACGAGGAGGAGGTGCGGCCCCTCCGTCGACAAGCTGGCGGAACTGTGCGGCCGGTTGCCCCTGGCGCTCGCCGTGATCGCCGGGCAGATCCGCGGCCGGCCGGCCCAAGGTGTCGCCGAGCTGGTCGTACGCCTGAGTCAGGAGCATCAGCGGCTGAAAGAGCTGCGCGGGCCCGATGATTCCCTCTCTGTGCGCCTGGCTCTGGACTGCTCCGTCGCGACGCTGTCGGCGCAGGCCGGTTGCCTGTTGCGGCAGCTGGCGCTCCATCCCGGCCCCAGCATCGACTGGGCCGCGACGATGGACCTGGGCAGCGTCGGAGTGGGAGGCGACACCGAGCGGGCCGTGACCGAGCTGGTCGACGCGAACCTCCTGGAGCTCGCCGCGGACCGCTACCGCCTGCACGACCTCGTGCGTGCCTACGCCCGCCATGACATGGCACCCGGTGCGGACGATCCGGACGGCCAGCTCGAAGAGCGGACGATCCGCCAGATTCTGGAACACCAGCTGCAGAACCTGGCGGCCTGCGACCGGGTGATCGATCCACAGCGGAGCCTGCCCATCGAAGAGCCGCGTGGACTGCGGGTCGTCGACCCGGTCACAGAGGAGGCGGCGATGGCCTACCTCGACGCCGAGTACGAGGCGCTTCTGCAGGGCATCGATCTGGCCCTGCGCGGCGGTCATCGGCGCTATGTCTGGCTGCTTTCCATGGCCTTGGTCTCGTACCAGTGGAGACGCAACCGTCATGCGGAGGCCGAGCGCCAGCTGCGGAACGCCGAGGAGGCGTCACGCGGCCTCGCCTCTCCCGCCGACCGGGCCATGGTGTACAGGATGCTGGCGGGCAGCCAGATCAGGGCCGGGCACCTCGAACTCGGTCTGGGCAACGCCGACATCGCTGTCCGGCTCAGCAGGCAGCAAGCGGACGCGGCAGGCCGGTTGAGCCTGGCCTTCTCCCTCCACTTGCGTGCCGTGGGCCACGAACGACGAGTAGACCTCCAGGCCGCGGAAGAAGGCCACAGGAGCGCGCTGGAGCTGTTCGACGACCTCGGGAACGTGGCGGGGGCGGCCGCCGCACTCAACGGCATCGGCACGGTGCACCACGCGCGTGGCGCGTTCGACGAAGCGCTGCGGACGTGTGGCGAGGCGCTGCGGATCTTCGAGACCGTCGATGACGCCAACGGCCGGGCGAACGTGATAACCACCCTCGCGGAGATTCATCTGTCGCGCCTTGAGCGGGACGAGGCGCTGCGCCTGTACGAGCGTGCCGTCGCGATCTACCGGGAGCTGAGCTACTGGCCGAACGAGGCCAAGATCCTCGGCCGGTACGCCGATGCGCTGTTGTCCGCCGGAAACGTCGAAAGGGCCGTGAAGGCGCTGGAACGCGTCGCGGTGCTGTGTGAGTTCATGGGGGACGAGCGGGGTCTGCGGCGGGTGATGGATCGGCTGGAAGGCATGAGGTGACCGGCACCGCCGGCCGCTCACAGGGTGGGCCTGTGGGTCCGGTAGTACTCGGTGGGGTCGGGATCCAGCGGCTTGGCGGGTGGCTTGGACCCGGGAGAGGGCAGGTGGGGCCGCAGGCGGTCGAAGATCTCCCGTACGTCCCGCGGGCGGTTCTCCGGAACGCGGTCCACCATGCTCAGGGCAAGGGACCGGAGCTGGAGAGGCACCTGCCGCAGACGGTCGGGCGGCAGCACGGGGCACTCCGGCGCGGGGCGCTCGCTCATGCCGGCGTAGGGCAACCGCATCACGGTCATCTCCAGCATCATGCATCCGAGCGCGAAGATGTCCGAGGACGGCGTCACGCCCTGCGGGCAGCCGTCGAGCTCGTCCGGTGGCACATAGCCGAGCGTGCCGTCACCTCGGTCCGTCTTCTCGCCTCGGAGGAGCGCGAGGCCCAAGTCGATCAGCCAGACACGGCCGTCCGGGTCGAGGATGACGTTCTCCGGTTTGACATCGCGGTGCACCAGCCGCTCTCCGTGCACCCGGTGCAGAATCTCGCACAGCTGACCGATGACGGCTGCCACTGCCGGAACCCGGAACGGACGGGCCCGGAGCATCATGTCGTAGAGAACGGTTCCGTCGACGAACTCCAGGACGATACAGCGCCGTTCGCCGCCGGAGCGGACGGTGCCGCTGGCGATGAGTTCCGGAATTCCCGGGATGCCTGTGAGCCGCTGAGTCATGGCGGCTTCTTCCTCGAACGCCTCCCCGATGTTCCGGTAACTGTCCGCCGATTCGAATACACGGGGTTTCTGGAGCTTTACGGCCACTTTCCTGCCCGTCTCGACATCCCGCCCCAGGTGGAGAACGCCTTGCCCGCCGCTGCCGATCTCGTCGAGCAGCTCATAGCGGTCCAGGACGAGCTTTCCGTGTCGCTTCACGGCCCTGCCTTCCGACCCCGCCGCACGCCTGCGTGCGGCCATCACCGAACTGAAAGGGATGAACATGACAGATTCCTGGTCACCACCCGACGGGGTGTACCGGAAATCCGACGTCTTCACGGTGTCCTTGGGCATGTTCAAGGACACCGCCTATCGCTGCCCTGCGGCCGACGCCATGAAGGCGCGTGGCTACCGGGCGCAGGTGCGAGAGGACAGAAAACGCGAAGTCCTGGAGCACTTCGCCTTCGGTCCCTTCATGAACGGCCCGACCGCCCCGCTCCACGACGGGCTGCGACAGTGGACCGCGCACGCCCGCTCCGCCTACCGTGATGCGTTTCCGGCGGATCCGGCCCGGCCGATGACCGAGGTGCCCGCATGGACCTACCGGCACCAGCTTGCCCGGCCTGACCACCGAGGGGCACACGAATATCGCATCACCGTATGGGGCCGCTGCCTTCGGTCGAAGGACGGCGCCCTGCGCGAACTCCGCCTCCCGGTGAACCGGATCGGCAAGGGAGAGCCGTACCAGGGCCATGTCGCGGCGGCGGCACTGGCCACCGCCGAAGGCATCCCCGGGCCGCTCCCCGAACAGGTCCGTATCGTGGAGTTCGCGTTGCTCGACAGCCGGACCCGCACCCTGTTCGAGGGCACGCGCGCCGAGGCCGTCGAGCGGTACCGGACGGGCGGTGGCCCCGACGCCCTGGCAGCTGTGCTGGACGGCCGGGAGTACCGGCCGGGCCCCTCGTGCGCGGGATGCGCGTACCTCTCGCTCTGTCCGGCCCTGCGTCCGGCACCCGGACTGCTGGGCTTGGACACCACCGGCCGGCCCCGGCGGACCTGGTCGGTCACCAACGGCCGCAGCTACCGCGTCTGCCCGGCGCGCGACCACATGCGCCGCCTGCACCTTCCGGCAGCCGACACCGTCGAGCGCAGCCCTGCGGCCGAACGCGGCCGCGCCGTGCACGCCTACCTCGCCGAACGCCACGGCCACGGCCCCCTTCGCCCCTGCTCGGTGGACGTCCCCGCCCAGTGGGTTCCGGACGGCTTCGAACTGCCCGAGGAGGAGATCGGTCTCGGTGCGCTCCTTCTGCGCCGTCATGCTGCGGTATGCCCGTTGCGGTGCGTGCGAGACAGGAGCGATGTGCGAGCCGAACCCCGTGTGGTCCGTCACGATTCCGCGGCCGATGTGATCGTGATCGCGGAACCGGATCTGCTCTACCGCGACGGGGACTCCTGGGTCTGGCGGGAGACGAAGACGTCCGCCGCTGGCCGAAGCCAGTCCCGCGACGTGCTGAAGCGCTATCCGCAGCTGGCGCTGGCCGTGCGGCTTCTCTCACGCGGCGCCCTGGGCGGTTCGCCCTCCCGGGCCCGCATAGAACTGGAGCTTCTGCGCCCGGCCGGCGCCGACCTGGAGATCATCGACCCGTACGCTCCCGCGGTTCGGGCCGCCGCCGAGGAAGTGGTACGGGCCTTGGCGGCCGACTGGCACCGCGACGACGCCTACCCGCCCCGCCCAGGTCACGGATGTACCCGCTGCGAAGTGGCGCGCTGGTGCTCGGTGCGCGCCGGTGAGGAGACCGTCACATGACGCTCCAGGCGCCGGACGGCGCACCGGAGCGGCCCGGGACACATCAGGGAAGCAACCTCTTTCTCGCTTGGGCGCACGTCGTGACCCTCCTGGCAGAACACGACGGGCTGCGCTCCTTCTCCCTTCCGTACCCGCGCGAAGCGCAGCACGCGCTCGACCGGACGGTCCTGCACTGCCTGAACCATGGACGGACACCTCCGAAGAGCCTGCCCGAGCTCCTGTCCTGGTGCACCCTGCGCAACGCGAGCGACCCTCTGTTCGACGTGCCGCACGCCTTGGTGACCCCGGACGCGCGGTTGATCCACCCGGTAGGGCTGATGCCCACGCGGACATGCCTGGAGCTCGCCCCATTCGGCCGGCCGGGGAGAGCCGAGCAGGACGCGCTCGACTCCCTGTCGGCACTGGAACACAGGTGCGGCTCGGCCGACCGGTTCGACCGGTGCCGGCGGTTTCTGGCACGCCGTCCCGTGATCAGTCAGCAGGACCGCTTCGGCCGCGCCTGGGAACCTGTGACCTGGAACAAAGTCAGGGAGTTGTACGAGCCCGTTCCCGAAGCCCTGTGGGACCGAGGGACGCTCACCCTGTGCGGCACCTGCGGGCTGCCGGCCCGCGCTCCGCGCGGCGAGAGGCACAGCGGGACCGACACCTGGTGCGAAGGGGAGGACTGTCCGCGAGGCATCCCGTTCCGGCGGCTGCGCAAGCCCGGTCAGTGCCTGATCCTGCGGCGTAGCCTGCGCGTATTCCTCACACTCCCGTCCCGCACGGAACAGGAGGTGCTGGATGAACTCACGCGCATCGGCGCCGGGAACACCCTCCTCCCGGACAGCGGTCTGGGCACTTACCACGTCACCGCCCCCGGCTCGCGCTCCTGGTATGTGCAGGTCCACGACCGATGGCAGCCTACGCTGCTGGCGGGCCGTGTCAGCGAGTCCTTCGCCGGTGCCGTCGATCCCGTCCTGGTGGTGGTCCCCCGGCGAGCGGCGGACCGGGCAGGCTACCGCGCCGCCTTCGAGACCGCGCTCGGCGAAGAGTCCCGCGCACGGGTGACCCTCACGACCTCTGATGACCTGGAGCGTCATCTGCGACCCCAGGACCCGACCCGGGAAGCCGAGGAGGAACATGCGTAGCCTCGCCCGTGGCCTGCACGACGTCATCGCCCCGCTCTGGCAGTTCGAGCCTGGCGTACGCAAGGCCGCGTACGAATCCCTGTGCCAGGTCGAGATCGGACTGCGCCTCCAGGAGCGGCTGATGCCGGGAAGTCCGGCGGCACACGCCTGGGTGCTCTTCAGCGGCTACCCCTTCGCCGAGGCGTGGGGCGTCCCCCTGCCTCCCGAAGGCGAGGCCGCGTTGCGCGCCGGGCGCTACTCGATGTGGACACTGCGCCGGCGCCGGGCCTGGCGAGAAGCCCTGGAGCGGTACCAGGGTTTCAAACCGGCCCTGCGCGGCTTCGACGTCCCCGATCCGGACCAGCCCGCCGAGCGCCGCGAGGTGTCGGTGGCGCACGACAGGTGGAGTGTCTACGACGAACTGCTGCGCGTCGCCCCACCACTGGCCGGTGACCGCCCCGACGTGGCCGGCCCGGGACCGCACGCCTTCCCCGTCAGCCACACCATGGCGGTGGTCGACCTCCCGCCCGTTGCGCCCGCGCACCTCGTCGCACACGACCTGGACGCGTTGCCGCCCGGCAAGGGAGAGCCGCTGGCCTTCACTTTGAAGGAGCTGAAGGAGACGGCGGCGTGGATGGACACCGTGGACGACCGCGACTGGGCCGGCAGACTCGGCAGGTTCTTCCTCTCCGTCAGGACCGAACACGGTTTCGAGGGCGCGCGGACGCTCACCGTGGACCGCATCCAGCACCTGCTCGGCATCGTCGGGGCGGGCAAGAGCACCCTGCGCGACGTCATCGCCGTACATCTGGCCACCCGCCCTCACAAGAGGCGGGTCACCGTGGTCGTGGGCGATGTCGCCGAAGTTCTCAAACTCGTCAAGCTCTACAACGTCTACACCGATGGGGCTGCCGCGCCGATCGTGGGGGCCGGCAGCCGGGAACGCCACGCCCAGCGGCTCCACCGGCGACTGGCCGGGCAGGGCGAACACCGGTTGCTCGCACACCAGGACCAGTCCTTCGACCACCTGAGCACCTCCTGCGTCCTCAACGCACTGCGCGGCGGCCCGGCCGGGGTGCTGGCCTTCGGTGAAGCTCCTTGCACCCGGTTGCACCCCGAAGCCTCCAGGCAGCGCGCGGCCACCGGTCGGCACTGGGCGTCACGCTGGCAGCAGAGGCCGGTGAGTTGTCCATACTGGTCCGCGTGCCCGCGGCATCACACCTCGCGCGCGCTGGTGGGAGCGGACATCTGGGTGACGACGCCCGCCGCGCTCGTCGACGCCTCCCCGTCCCGGGCGCAGCAGGGCGAGCGAATCCGGTACCTCGAACTGGCCTGCCGCCGAAGCGACCTCGTCATCGTGGACGAGGCGGACCGGGTGCAGATGCAGTGGGATCAGGCGTTTGCTCCGGCCGTACTGCTGGCAGGGGGAGACGAGGACGGTTTCATCGACAAATTGACCGACCACAAGATCCGGGAGCTGGCCGTTGGAGGCCGGGTACAGCTCTCCGACCGGGACGTGGAGAACTTCACCGCGGCGCTGAACACGGCGCAGGCGGCGACCGATCGCCTGTACGCGATGCTGGTCGCCGACCACGAGTTGCGCACCTGGGTGCGCACCGGCTACTTCAGCGCATGGACGCTGCACCTCAGACTCCTGGACGAGCGTTACAAGACGCCCGAAGGCGACGACACCGCCGACGGGCGCGGGCACGGCGCCGACGCCTCCGGTGCGGAACGGGAGGCTCTGCGGAGCAAGCTGGACGCCTTCCGTGACAACCCCTTCGGAGATCGCTTCCGGTTCACCAAGGAGGACTTCGGCGACCTGACGGGACTGCTCAACGAGATCCTGCACACCGGCAACCCGGAGAACACCAGGCGTCGGGTGGCGCAGGTGATGGACGACGTCTTCCGGCTGGAGTCCTTCATGGACGGCAAACACCAGGAGTACGAGCGGGAGCGTGCACTCTGGCAGGAGAAACACGATCGATGGGAGCGCAGGCGGGGCACCGGCCGGCGGCGAAAGGAGCCACAGCCGCCGCAGACTCCGGAGCAGTGGCGCACCCAGTTCGCCCAGCGTTTCGAGTTCACCCTCCTGCTGTGCGCACTGGAGCCGAAACTGGCTTTGATCAACGCGATGTGGCCGAGGGTGGAGGCGGCTCTCCACCTCGGCTTCAACACGATGTACCGCCGGCCGGCCGACTACGGGCCCATGGTGCCCGAAGCCCCCATGGGCAATGTCATCGGGTTCAAGTTCCACGTCAACGGCCAGGACGAGGGCGGAATCCGCAGTGGTGAGCTGACCTTTTTCCGTTGCAGCGGGGTAGGCCGCGAACTGCTGCGAAACCTGCCCGACATCCCGGCGGTCGACGGCCGGCCCGGGACCCACGTCCTGCTGATGTCGGGCAGCAGCTGGGCCGGCAAGTCCAGCCGCTACCACATCCCCGTACCGGTCGGCGCGATCATCGAGCCGCGGCCGGAAGACACCGAGCGCATCGCTGAAGAGAGCTTGATGCGCTTCGAGTTCATCGACGACGGCGACGCGGCGATACAGGTGTCCGGAACCGCCCCGGACGGCCGGCCGGACAGACTGCGGCGCATCGCTGCCGCGCTGGGCGCGAGCGCGGAGGAGGACGAGGAGGGCGGCCCTCTGGAACGGGAGATGCTGGATCTGCCGGACGGCCGTGACCACATCCTGCTCCTGGTGGGCAGCTACGAAGAGGCCCGAGTGGTCGCGGACACCCTGCACAACCTCAACGTGCGCTGGAAGGGCAGGGTGCTGCGACTGGTCTCGGACGACGAGGACGTCGAGGACGACGGCCACGACGGAGACGGCCACCATGCCAGGGTGCTTCGCCGGGGAGACGTGGAGCACCTGAAGGACTGCCGGGCCGACATCCTGGTGGCGCCCCTGCTCGCACTCGAGCGTGGGCACAACATCCTCAACGACGACGATGTGGCCGCCATCGGCACGGTGTACTTCCTGGTCCGGCCGAACCCGCACCCCGAGGATCTCTCACTCGCCGTCAGCGCGATCAACGACTGGATCGTGCGGGCCCAGGAGAGCGGTGAGTTCGCGCGGTGGATGCGCGGCGGCGCCACCGTGGAGGACGGGGCGGAAGCGGTCCGGCGCAAGGCGCGGTCACGGTGGTACCAGGTACTGCGGCGGAGCATGGCGTGGAGCCGGCTGGGGGACGACCGGGAACAGGTCACCTGGGACATGCTCGTGCTGATGTGGCAGGTCATCGGGCGTCTGGTGCGCGGCGGCGTGCCGGCTCGGGTGGTCTTCGTCGACTCCGCCTTCACCCCGCGCCAGGCCGCCTCCCCACCTCAGCCCGACACCCCCGAGACAAGCCTTCTGCACAGCATCAGGCATGTGCTGCAGCCCTATTTCTCCGGCACGGACAGCGTCCCGGCAGCCGACCGGTTCATCGTCCGGGCGCTCTACAAGCCGCTCTGGCAGATGCTCGACCGCTGTCTGACGGCTCAGGACAGCGCTGCCCGAGCCGGCACGGCCGTGCCGCAACCTCCCCCGACCTGAATCAGAGGAGAAACCTCATGTACGGCACCATCCGTACCTCCGCCTACGAACCCGACCCCGCACACGGACCCTTGGTGGAGTCCCTGCACGTCATGCGGCTCGGCGAGGAGCTGCACACGCTGCTCACCAGCCTGCACGGCCGGATCCGCAAGCAGAGCGACCACACCGCGCGTCTGCCGGTCCGCCAGCTCAACTCCCTGCTGCGATCCATGGCGCCAGGTGTCGTCGCCACCGCCCGCAACGCGCACACGGCGGCTGACAGCCCCTGGCTGTACGGCCGTGAACCGGTGCCCTCCGAGGTCGTCGGCCCGCTGGTGGGCACGTGGGCGGCCGGCCTGCTGCGCGGACACGAGGACGATGAGACCGAGGACGACGAGACCAGGGAGCCGGAGCTGGAGGACCGACTGCTCGAACGGCTGGACACCGTCGTGGCGCACCTACCGCCCTGGCAGGCCGAACCGGTCGACCTGACCGAGACCTCCGTATCCCCCGGCGGCACCGCCGAACCCGCCCGCCGCCTGTTCAGCCTCCTGCCGGAGTGGGCGGCCCATCACCTCGCGGCCCGGCCCTGCCGGGTACTGGGCCAGGACATCCGCTTCCGAGTGGTGAGCCGCGAGGGCGGCGCCGAACTGGTTTCCTGGCCGCCGCAGCGACACGAGCACAAGAGGCGAACCTGGTACTACTCGGCCCTGATCACCCTCACCGTGCACACCGTGCCGTTCGCCGAACGCTTCCGTGTCCACGTCGCGACGAGCATCCGTCGATGGGCTACCGGCCTGGAGATCGAGCCCAGGGAACTGCGCGGCACGACCGTACTGCTGGATGCGCCGCTGCCCTGGCCCGACGGCCCGGACCGCTCGCCCAGGCTGGTGGAGAACACCCTGGCTTTCGAGCGCAGCCGGGGACGCCTGGCGTGGCGCCGGCACAGCCCGGCCCTCCTCCTGCCTGATCTGGACATCGTCCGCCGCTATCCCGAACCCGTGGACCTGTTCTCCGCGCCGGAGCAGTGGCTCAACGGACACAAGGGCGTCGCCGCGGGCATCGTCTACAGCCCGGTCCTCGGTCCGCACAGTGTGGGATCAGGCCTGATGCCCAAGGAGAGGTCCCTGTTGGATACCTGGGTGGAGGAGGGATTGCGGCCGATGCTGCGCCGGGTGCCCGACCTCAGCCGGGTCACCAGGAAGAACACGCCCTCCCTCCTGTCCCGGCCCGCCCTGGCCGGCCAGGCGGCCACACGGGAGACGCTCCTGGCGCTCAGCCGTCGCTCGGCGCTGGCCCGTGCGTTGAACGGTGCGCCGCTCGACGTCGACCTGCGCTGGCAGACCCCCGAGACCCGCAAGGCGCTGCTCGCAGAGCTGCCGGCACTGATCGGGCTCGCGCCGGGACGGCCACGGGACGGTGCCGAAGACACCTGGTGCTGGCAGGCGGACGGAATCGACATCCGCGTCCGGACACGGCCGGCCGGGACTTTGACCGATGCCCTGAAGCTGTCAGGCGACCGTCGGCGCCCCCGTGCCCGCCGGCTGGCCGACGCCATCACCGAAAGGTGCGCTGTCGCCTCCGGCCACATTGAGCCGGCCCCGGCGGGCCTGGGCGTCGCCCTCATCGAGATCGGGGGAAAGAAGCGGTTCAAGGACGTGCCCGACTCCGACCCGAAGCACGCCTTGCGCATCGCCTGCGCCCGGCGGGGAAGGCTGACCCAGTTCATCACCGTGCCCGACGAGGAGGAGGACACCCTCGCCCACCGGGCACGGTGGACATGGCTCGACGTCCTGCGGCAACTCGGCGCCATCTCCCCGCCCGCGCACCGGGTGGGTGCGGGGATCCCGGGCGATGTGCAGTACGCGGCTCTCTGGCTGGTGCGCCACACCAGGAAAGGGCCGACCCGCTGCCCTGTACGCCGCCTGGTGGCGGTACGGGTCCGCCCCGACGAGGGCACCGTCCACGGCTGGAACCCGGAGCGTGCCGAGTGGGTGCCCTACCACCGGCTGCTGCGTTCGCTGGCGGACAGTTCCGGGGTGGACTCGCCGATCACGCCGGAGAGCGACTTCCCGAAGGGCGGCCGCTCGCGGTCGGAAGCGGAACAGCATGGGCAGCAGGAAGCCGAGCGGCAGATCAGGGCCTTGTTCTATCAGTTCCGTGAACGGCCGACGCTGCTGCTGGCCGACCTGGGCAACCTGCGCCAGTGCTGGCCTCGTCTGCGCAACGGAACGCTGGCACGGGACATGCTGGGATTCGGCGCCGACCCGGATCAGCGGCTCGCCGTCTACGGACCCGATTTGCGGATCGTCCTCGCCCGGGACGGCAACGGGCGCGATGAGGTGCCCGAGTGGTACGCCCATGACGGCAAGGGAAAGGTGGGCTTCTCCCAAGGCGTATGGGGGCCGGCCCAGCCGGACAACCGAGTCTTCGCCAGCACGACCGACGTCCCGCACACGGCCACGCTGCCAAAAGGCCTGATGAAGCTGATCCCCACCACGACATACCCCACAGCCCCCAGGAAGACCGCATGGAACCCCGTGTACCTGGAATTGACGGTGCTCGGCTGCCTGTCGCACAAGGCCCTGGCAGACGCCGGGCGGGAACAGGAACAGGCCGACTCGCCCGCCGAGTGGGCGACACTCGCCCACCAACTCCGCTTCCACGATGACTACCCACCGCTCTCCCGCCCGCTTCCTCTGCACCTGGCACGGCTGGCGGGGGAGTACGTTCTGCCTCTTGTCCCTCCTCGTTGATCTCTGTCTCGACGCCAGGAGGTGAGCGGGGCGCGTGGTGTGGAGGGGCACCCCCCATCAGTCGTGCGGTGCGACGGGCTGAGGTACCGAGCTTTTACCGCCGACTTCGGCCATCGCATCCGGGCCTGGCCCGGCCCACACGGTGGTCACCAGGTGTCGACGAACCTCCGCCGCCCCGCCCTCTGCGCGGACCCGCCCTCCAGCGCACTGAGGATCCACCCCCGCGACGCCGCCGGATCGATCACCCCGTCGATCTCCAGCGCCGCCGCCGCGTTCACGGCCTTCCCGTGCTCGTACAGTTCCGCGACCCGTGCCTCGAAGGCCCGCCGCCGCTGCCCGGGGTCCTCGATCGCCGCGAGCTCCTTGCGGTAGCCGAGGCGGACCGCGCCCTCCAGGCCCATGCCGCCGAACTCGCCGCTCGGCCAGGCGGCGGTGGCCAGGGGGGCGCGGGTGGAACCGCCCATCAGGGCCATCGCGCCCAGCCCGTACGCCTTGCGCAGCACCAGGCTCACCAGTGGCACCCGCAGATGGGCGCCGGTCACGAAGAGACGGGCGAAGTGCCGTACCGTCGCCGTCCGCTCCGCGTCGGGGCCGACCATGAAGCCCGGGGTGTCGCACAGCGAGACGACCGGCAGCCCGAAGGCGTCGCACAGCTGGAGGAAGCGGGCCGTCTTGTCGGCCGCGTCCCGGTCGATCGCCCCGCCGAGATGGGCCGGGTTGCTGGCGATCAGTCCCAGCGGCCGGCCCTCGATGCGCACCAGGCAGGTCAGCACCCCCACGCCGAAGGCCGGCCGCAGCTCCAGCACGGAACCGGTGTCGGCGAGCCCGGTGATCACCGTCCGGACGTCGTAGGCGCGGCGGCGGTTCTCCGGCACCGCGTGCCGCAGCGGCCGCTGGTCCGGTGCCTCCCAGCTCTCCTGACGCCCCTGGAAGTACGAGAGATAGCGCCGGGCCGTCCGGACGGCCTCCGTCTCGTCGGCGACCGCGATGTCCACCACCCCGTTGGGCACCTGCACCGACAGCGGGCCCACCTCCTCGGGCCGGTACACGCCGAGGCCGCCGCCCTCGATCATCGCGGGCCCGCCCATCCCGATGGTGGCCTCGGGCGTGGCGATCACCACGTCGCAGCAGCCCAGCAGGGCCGCGTTGCCCGCGAAGCAGCGGCCGGAGGCGATGCCGACGAGCGGGACCAGGCCGCTGAGCCGGCCCATCCGGTGGAAGGTGGACACATGCAGGCCCGCCACGGACGTGGTGTCCGTGTCGCCGGGACGGCCGCCGCCGCCCTCCGCGAACAGCACCACCGGCAGCCGGCGTTCGGCGGCGATGTGCAGCATGCGGTCGGCCTTGCGGTGGTTGTTCAGCCCCTGCGTGCCGGCGAGGACCGTGTAGTCGTACGACATCACCACGCACGGCTCCCCGCCGATCCGTGCGGTGCCGGTGACCATGCCGTCCGCCGGGGTGTCGCGGATCAGTTCGTCCAGCGGGCGGCGGCGGCGCTGCGCGGCGATCGCCAGGGCCCCGAACTCGGTGAAGGAGCCGGGGTCGCACAGGTCGCCGATGTTCTCGCGGGCCGTGCGCCGGCCCGCCGCGTGCCGCTTCGCCACCGCTTGCGGCCGGTGCTCGTCCAGCCCGGCGGCGTGCCGGCGCAGCGCCTCGGCCAGGTCGGCGCGGATGTGGTCCGGGTCGGCCGCGTCGGCCGGCGCGGCCTCGGCGGGCGCGCCGGACACGCCGTCGAGGGTGACGAGCACCCGGCCCTCGCCGACCGTGGCGCCCACGCGCGCGTGCACGGCGTCCACGACCCCGGCGCCCGGGGCCCGCACGACGTGCTCCATCTTCATGGCCTCGATCACCAGCAACCGCTGCCCGGCGCGCACCGGTTCGCCGGGCAGGACGTCGACGGAGACGACCGTGCCGCTCATCGGCGCGGGCACCGCCCCGTCCGCGGCCCGCCCGGTCACGTCCTCGGCGACGGGCCGGGCATGCTCGGCGACGACCGCGGTGTGCGCCCAGAAACGGGGCCTGGCCAGCACCTCCCGCAACAGCCCGAGCCCGGTCCGCACGCCCTCCACGGTGAACTCGCCCAGCGCCCGCCGGGCCCGCGCGCACGCCGCCTCCACACCACCCTCGGGCACATGCGCGACGACCTTCGCGAGCAGCGGGTCGTAGCGGACGTCCACCTCCGTCCCGGTCCGGGCGGCCGTGTCGACCCGGATGCCGGGGCCGGCCGGCACGTCGAAGCGGGTCAGGCGCCCGGCCGACGGGCGCACGCTCCCGTCCGGGCCCGCCGTCTCGGCGTAGACCCGCGCCTGCACGGCGCAGCCGCGCGGCGGCGCGGGCGGACCGGCCAGGCCCAGGTCCTCCAGCGTCCGGCCGGCGGCCAGCCGCAGCTGGGCGGCGACCAGGTCGACGCCGGTCACCTCCTCGGTGACCGTGTGCTCCACCTGGAGCCGCGGGTTGGCCTCGATGAAGTGGAAGGAATCGCCCCGGACGAGGAACTCGACGGTGACCAGGCTCGTGCACCCGGCGGCGCGAGCCAGGCGCAGAGCGCTGTCCAGGATCCCCTGCCGTACGGCGGCGGGCAGTCCGGGCGCCGGGGCGATCTCGATCAGCTTCTGGTGGCGGCGCTGGGCACTGCAATCCCGGTCCCACAGGTGGGTGACCGCCCCGGTCGCGTCCCCGACGACCTGGACCTCGATGTGCCGGGCACCCTCCAGCAGCCGTTCCACGTACAACTCGCCCCGGCCGAAGGCCGCCTCGGCCTCCGACGCGCACCTCTCCCAGGCCTCCGCCAGTTCCCCGGCCCGCCGTACCACCCGCATGCCGCGCCCGCCGCCCCCGGCGACCGCCTTGATCATCAGCGGTCCGTCCGCGAGGAACTGCCGGGCCTGCGCCCGCGTGGTGGCGCCCCCCGTCCCGGGCAGCACCGGCACCCCCGCCGCGACCGCCAGGTCACGGGCGCGCGCCTTGTCCCCGAAGACCTCCAGCACCTGTGGCGGCGGCCCGACGAACACGATCCCCGCCCGCGCGCACCGGCGGGCGAAGTCCGCGTTCTCGCTCAGGAAGCCGTAGCCCGGGTGGAGGAAGCCGCAGCCCGTGCGGTGGGCGGCGGCCAGCAGGGCGTCCGCGTCCAGGTACCCGGCCACCGGGACCGCCTCGTCGGCGGCCCGGACGTGCGCCTCGTCCCCCTCGGCGTGCACGGCGACCGCGCGCATCCCGGTCTCCGACGCGGCCCGCAGCACCCGGACGGCGATCTCCCCGCGGTTGGCGACGAGCACGGCGGCAGAACCCATGGAAGCCCTCCAGGACGGCATCGACCGGCTTGTCATGGTCATTGACATTGACGTCAACGTCAATACGCTGGGCCGGGTGGCACGCACACACCAGGCATGGGCCGTCCGCACCGCCCGCGACCGCACCGAGGCCCCGGCCCGCGCCCACCTCCTCGACGCGGCCGAGACCGTCTTCGCCCGGCTCGGCCACGGTCCCGCCACCGTCGCCGACATCACCGCCGAGGCCGGGGTGTCCCGCGCGGGCTTCTATGTGTACTTCGCCTCCAAGGAAGAGATCTTCCGCGTCCTCGCGGCGCGTGTGCGAGACGCCTTCCTCGCCGCGCAGGACGTCCCCGGCGTCGACACCGACGACGTGCGGGCCGTCGCGGAGGCCGCCGTCGGCGCGTTCGTCGCCGCCTACGCCCGGCATCTGCCGCTGCTCGGCCTGCTGGAACAGCAGGCCCGCACCGACCCGGACGTGGCGGAGCTGTGGCGGGAGATCCGGGAGCGGCCGGTGCGCCGCCACGCCCGCTACATCCGCCGTCTGGCCGCCGAGGGCCGCGCCCGTCCGCTCGCCGAGCCGCTCACCCTGGCCCGCGCGGTGGGCGGCATGTGTGTCGAGTTCGCCCGCCGCACCGCCGAGCGGCCCGGCATCCACCAGGACGCCGTACGCGATGTCACCGCCCTGTACCTGCACCTGCTGCGAGCCGAACCGGCACGTCGGGAGTGACCGCACCATGACGCAGTGGTTCGGTGATCACGGGATCAGGGAGACGGAACCGACCGCGCGAGCCAGTCGTAGGCGGCCCGCGCGGTGAACTCCCGCTGGCCGCCGCGCAGCAGCAGCCCGGCGGTGGCGAACTCCGGGGCACCGGCCTGGGCGGCGACGTACGGGATCGCGATGCAGCGCATCCCGGCGGCGTGCGCGGCGACGGCGCCCGGGGCGGCGTCCTCCAGCACCACGCAGTCGGCCGGACGCGCGCCGAGGCGGCGGGCCGCCTCCAGGAACACGTCGGGCGCGGGCTTGCCCCGGGCGACCTCGTCGGCCGAGACGACGGTGCGCAGATAGGCGTCCAGGCCGGTCCCGGCCAGGATCGCCGCGATGGCCTGCGGCGAAGAACCGGAGGCCACGGCCATGGGCACGTTCTCGGTCGCCAGCAGCTCGACGAACTTCCGCATCTCCGGATACACGCGGGTAGCGGCGCGGGCCAGCTCCAGGTAGCGACGGTTCTTGGCGGCGACCAGCTCCTCCACCGAGGCCGTCAGGCCGTAGCGGCGCCTCCAGTCGGCGACCGTCTCCCGCGTGCTGATGCCGACGTACTCCTCGTGCTGCTCCCAGGTGAAGTCCGGGACGCCCTGCTCGGCGAGGATCTGCCGACCCGCTTCGAAATAGTTCGGCTCGCTGTCCACGAGCGTTCCGTCGAGATCGAAGATGACCGAGATGCCGCCGAGAGTGCTCATGCTCCCCAGCATGTCAAAGATCGCGCGGGCCCCGGAGCGACGCGGTCAGCCCCGGGCAGCGCGGCCCAGGGACTCCACCAGCGGCAGCAGCCGGTGGGGGACGCGCTCGCGCAGCGCCACCTCGGTGCGGGTGCGCACCACGCCGGGCAGGCTGATCAGCTTCTGGATCACGTCCTCCAGGTGGGCGTTGTCCCGCGCCACGACCCGGGTCAGCAGATCCCCGCCGCCGGTGATGGAGAACGCCTCGACGATCTCGGGCACCGCGGCGAGGGCGTCGCCCACGTCGTCGAGGTGGCCCTGGGTGACCTCGATGTGCACGAAGGCGAGCACCGGGTGACCGAGCGCGGCGGGGGAGAGGACGGGGCCCGTACCGGTGATGACCCCCTCCCGCTCCAGCCGGTCGAGGCGGGCCTGGACCGTGCCGCGGGCCACGCCCAGGATGCGGGCGTACTCGCGCACGCTGGTGCGCGGCTGCTCCAGCAGCAGCCGCAGAATGCGGGTGTCCAGCTCGTCCACGGCCACGGTGACCCGTCTCCTCGTCCCTCGGTGAATCCGTCCGACTGTACCAATGGCCCAGCCGCGAGCTCAGCCGGTGTGCCACTCGTCCTGGGCCGTTGGTCCGCTCGCGGCCGAACCTGAGCGGGCTGGACTGTGCCAATGGACCAGTCTGAAAGGTAGCTCTTGAGCCACTGGTGTCCGGGATGCTGATATGGATACGTCGATGGCGCTGCGGATCCCGCGGCGCCTTTTTCATGCCGGTCGGTGATCAGTGAACGAAGGGGGCGGTCCGTCAGTGCTGAAGAGAGTGTTCGTGGCTCCGGATCCGGGGCGGACACGGTTGCGTTTCGCCACGCGGGCCGTCCTCGGCATCGGACTGGCCGTCGTCGTCTGCGGTCTGGCCGGACACTCCCTCCAGGGCGCCGTCACCGGCGGCCTCGCCGCCCTGCTCGCCCTCTTCACCGTCACCGACGCCACGGTCCGCGGGCAGGCGGTCACCACCGCGCTGCTGCCGGCCGTGGGCCTGCCCGTGCTCGCGCTCGCGGCCGGGCTGCACGACCACCCCGTGGCCCGGGACCTCGCCTTCCTGGCCATCGTCGGCCTGGGCGTGTACGCCCGCCGCTGGGGACCGCGCGGACACAGCCTCGGCGTGTTCGCCTTCATGACCTACTTCGTGGCGCAGTTCCTGCACGCGACCACCGGCCGGCTGCCCGAGCTGTTCGCGTCCGTGCTGCTGTCCGTGCTCACCGCCGCGGCGGTGCGGTTCGGCCTGTGGTGCTACGAGCGGCGCCTCCCGCCCGCCCCGGTGCCCGCCCCGCCGGGAGGCACCGGTCTGGCCCGCGTGACCACGCGCCAGGCCGTCCAGGCCACCGCCGGCGCGGGCTTCGCGCTCGTCGCCGGCCAGCTGGTCTCCGGGCAGCGCTGGTACTGGGCCGTCGGCGCGACCTGGTGGATCTTCGTCAACACCACCTCGCGCGGCGAGACCCTCGTCCGCGGCTTCCGGCGGGTCCTCGGCACCGTCCTCGGCATCGGTCTCGGCCTGCTCGTCGCCGTGCCCGTGCAGGGCGCCGCGGTGCCCACGGCCGTGCTCGTCGCCGTCTGCGTCTTCGGGATCTTCTACACGGCCGCCGTGTCGTACACCTGGATGATGCTGTGCGTGACGGTGCTCGCCGGATCGCTCTACGGCCTTCTGGGCGTCCTCACCCCCGGCCTGCTCGCCCTGCGGCTCGCCGAGACCGCCGTCGGCGCGCTCGGCGCGGTCCTCGCCGTGCTCCTCGTCCTGCCCGTGACCACCCACGCCGTCACCGACGCCTGGATCCAGCGCGCGCTGCGCTGCGTCCACGCCTGCACCGCCGAGGCCGCCGCGCGCCTGGCCGGCGACGAGAACGCCGACCCGGCGCCCCGGGTGGCCGAGCTGGAGCAGCTCCTGGGCCGGGTGCGGCTGTCGGTCGCCCCGCTGGTGCACCCGCTGAACCCGGCCCTCGGCCGCAAGCGGCGCGCCCGCCGTGTCCTCGCCCTGCTCGACGACTGCGCCCGGGAGGTCCGCGGTCTGGTCGCGGTCGCCGCCGACCCCGAGGCGTCCCACGACGCCCGCCTGGCCGCGGCCTGCTGGCGTGTCGAGTCCGCCGTCGAGGCGCTCACCGGGGGTGGCGCCGTTCCCGCGCGGGAGCCCGGCCGCGAGCCCGCCGCCGAACCCGCCCTGGTCCACCTCCACGGCCTGGAGCGGGCCCTGGCCGAACTCGCCGTGCCGCTGCGCGCGGGATCGGGCTCACCGCTGGTCGGGGCCTGACGCGACGGGGCCGGGCGGTCCCCGGCCCCGCGGTCCCGGCACCACGTACGGCGTTTGGTCTAGACCTGGCCTGATCGACTGCTACCGTCACCCCGGACGGCACGGGGACGACGAGAGGGGACAGCGGTGGCAGAGGGCGGCAGGCGGCAGCGGCGGGCGTTCATCGGGTCGTTCACGGCGGCCGGGGGCCCCGGGATCGTGACGGCGGCGGTCGCCGCGGACACCGGTGCGCTGACCGCTGTGAGCACCCTGGACGGCGTACCCGACCCCTCCTACCTGGCCCTGTCGCCGGACGGGGGCACGCTCTACGCCGTCAGCGAGACCGCCGAAGGGGCGGTGGCCGCCTACCGCGTGCGCGGGGACCGGCCCGAACCCGCCGGGGCGCCGGTGCCCGTCGACGGCAGCGGCCCCACCCACCTCAGCCTGTTCGCCGGTCACGTCCTGACCGCGAACTACGGCTCCGGCAGCGTCACCGCCGTTCCGCTGCGCGCCGACGGCACCCTCTCCCCGGCCGCGTCCGCCGTGCTCCGGCACACCGGGGCGGGCCCGCACACCCCGCGCCAGCAGGGCCCGCACGCCCACCAGGTACAGCCGGACCCGAGCGGCCGGTGGGCGGTCAGCGTCGACCTCGGCACCGACTCCGTACGGGTCTGCACGCTGACGGACGGCGCCCTGGCCGTGCACCGGGAGACCGCGCTGCGCCCCGGCTCGGGGCCGCGGCACCTGGCCTTCCACCCGGACGGCACCCGCGCCTACGTGCTCAACGAACTCACCCCGACCGTCACCGTGTGCCGGTGGGACGCGGCCGGCGGCGCCCTCCAGCCGCTCGCCGAGACTCCGGTGCTGCCCGGCGCCCCGGCGGGTGACGCCTACCCCTCGGGCATCGTCGCCTCCCGCGACGGCCGCTTCGTATGGACCGCGACCCGCGGGGCGGACGTCCTGTCGGTCCTCGCCGTCGAGGGGGAGACCCTGCGGCTGCTGGGAACCGTCCCCTGCGCGGGCCGCTGGCCCAGGGCGATCGCCGAGTCCGACGGTGTCCTGTACGTGGCGAACGAGCGGTCCGGAGACGTGGCCTGGTTCCCGGTCGACCCCGGCACCGGGATGCCGCGCCGCGGCGGCTCCCTCAAAGTGCCGGCGGCCTCCTGTGTGATCTTCGACTGAGCCCGGCCGCCGTGGCGAGGCCGCCTGGCGGCCCCGAGCCCCTGCCGCCCGGGTGCCGCGGCGGCGTCCGTTCCCCGGGGGGCGGGGCGGAACACGGCGGGACACGGCGAAGGGCCCGCTCCGGAACCGGAGCGGGCCCTTTCGGCGCGGCAGCCGGAACGTCCGCAGACCTTCCGCAGACGTGACGGGACGTCCCGAAGCGCCCGAGACGTCCCCCGCGTCAGCGGACCGGCGCGCTCTGTGCCGGCTGCGGCGCGATGCCCAGGGCGGTCGTGTACTTGGCCAGGGCCAGCTTGCCGATCGCCGGGTAGGGGCCGAGGGGCTGGGAGGCGGGGCAGCCGGCCTCCGCGGCCGCCGCCTCGATCAGCGACGCGTCGATCTCCGGGCCGATCAGGTACGGCGCGAGGGCCAGCTGCTGCGAGCCCGAGGACCGCAGCTGCTCGGCCACCGACGCGATCGAACCCTCCACGTCCAGGGCCGCCGCCATCACCGGCACCGCGAGGCGCGCGGCGAGCAGCATGCCGGTGATCCCGGCCGCCTGCGCGGCCTCGTCACCGCCCACGGACGCCAGGATGATGCCGTCCGCGGCGGTCGCCACCGTGAACAGACGGGCCCGGTCGGCGCGGGCCAGACCGGCCTCGGACAACCGCACGTGCAGCGCCTCGGCGAGCAGCGGGTGCGGGCCGAGCACGTCGGTCAGCTCCGCGGCCACCCGGCTGTCCATGACGGCCTGGCGGACCTGGCGCAGCAGCGCGCTGTCCGGGCCGGCCAGCAGCGGCACGACGACGGCGACGGGGCCCTCGGGCTCCTTCACCTCCGCACCGGCGGCGAGCGCCAGCTCGTAACGGGCCGTGCGCTGTTCGGCGGCGTGGGCCAGCACCGACCGCAGCGAGGGGAACTCCTCGTCGTCCCCGTCGAGGTACCCGATCAGGGCGTTGAGGCCGGGCAGCTCGGAGCGGGCGACGCTCACGACCTCCTCGGCGAGACCGCGCGTCGCCCCGCTGGGCGTGCCCGGCACCGCGAGGACGAGCGCGGGCGCGCCTTCGGGAGCCACCAGGGGCTCGGGACGGCGGTGCCGTCCGGGCTGGCGGGGGCGCGGCATTCGTACTGGCAGGCCGGACGCGGGCCCAGTGGGGGAGCTCATGGCGCCGCATGTTACTGGTTTCCTGGGCTCCCCTGTTCGGGGAGGGTGCAGGTGAGCGGTATCCGTCCGGTTTTGTCGGATGAGTTACGTACGGAAAGGAAGACATCCGCACGAATGCGGCCGCGGCGGGGGCCGGCGAGGGCCCGGAAAACCGTGCCAGGGGCATCCTTTCCGGGCGCGGACGGCGGCCCCTCCCCGGACCGGCGGAGGCGGGTGCGGACCGGCCGCCGGGAGGGCGTCAGCTGTCCGCCGCGGTCGTCACCCACAGCATCGCCTTGTCCTCCGGGAGGGTGAGGGAGCCCGTCACGAGCCCGGTGGCGACGCGGACCGAGCCGTCCAGCGGGTCACCTTCGGCCACCACCCGCCGCGCGTGCGGCAGCCGCTTCGCCAGTTCTTCCTCCAGAGGCCCGACGAGGGCGTCGCCCAGCTTCAGCAGGCCGCCGGTGACGGCGACCCGGGCCTCGCCCGCGCCCGGGCACACCGCGGCGGCCGAGCCGGCCATGTGCCGGGCCGCGGCGCGCATCACGTCCGCGGCGACCGGGTCGCCGTCCGCGCAGGCGGCGGCCACCTGGGGCGCGAAGGAGGCGAGGACGGCCGGGCGGTCGGGACGCGGGTACAGGGCGCCGGGCAGCCCGGAGACCGGCCCGAACTGCTCCTCGGCCCGGGCCAGCAGCCGGGCGGAGCCGCCGTCGCGTCCGTCGTGGGCCCGCAGGGCCGCCTCCAGCCCGGCCCGCCCGATCCACGCGCCGCCGCCGCAGTCGCCGAGCAGGTGCCCCCAGCCGTCCGCACGGCGCCAGCGGGTCAGGTCGGTGCCGATCGCGATCAGGCCGGTGCCGGCGGCGACGACGGCACCGGGCCGCGGGCCGAGCGCACCGACGTAGGCGGTGACGGCGTCGGCGGCCAGCGCGACCGTCCGGGTGCCCAGCTCCCGGGCGAGGGCGGCGGGCAGTACGTCGCGCAGGCCGTCGCCCAGGGTGGCGAGACCGGCCGCCCCGACGACGACGGTACGGGGGCGCCGCACGCCCGTCTCGGCCGCCAGCGCCCGGGCCATGGGCACGAGCTGTTCCATGAAATGGTCGGGATCGATCCCCCGCGCACCGGTGCGCACCGGCTCCCGGGACGTCCGCAGGCCCAGCACTCCGTGCCCGGCCCTCCCGGCGACGACCCGGAGCCCGGAACCACCGGAGTCCACGGCGAGGAAGCCGGCCGCCTCCGCCGGGACCGGCCCGCCGGCCGGTCCGCCCCCCGCCCCCCGGCCGGTCACGGCAGGCACCGGTCCACGGGCCGGGGCCACGGCACCGGGCCCTCGCCGGACGACCGGGGTGGTCCCGGATCGGCCGCCGGTTCCCGGCAGACGCCGGCGAGACGGCCGGGCAGCGGACGCCCGCCGGGCGCGGTCGAGCGCGACGGCCCCGCCGCCTGAGCGGGGGTCGTGAGGGCGGCCGCGGGTGCGGAACGAGGCGGCTCACCAGGGCGAGGACGCCTGCGGAGTGGGTGGATCACTGGACTCGACGTGCCCCTCTCGTCCCGGACGGCCGGCTGCGGGATCTGCCCGACACTCTGGCAGAAGACCATGAGGAAGAGTAGGGGCCGGGGGCGCGCCCCCGGCGGCCGGGGCCGCCGACCCCCCGCATACGCCAGTAGAGTGATCGCCCGTGGCACCACGACCCCTACATGAACTCGTCGAGCCCGGCTGGGCCAAGGCCCTGGAACCCGTGGCCGAGCGCATCGCCCGCATGGGCGACTTCCTCCGCGCCGAACTCGCGGCAGGCCGTACCTACCTGCCCGCCGGACCCGACGTCCTGCGCGCCTTCCAGCAGCCTTTCGACGATGTGCGCGCCCTGATCGTCGGGCAGGACCCGTACCCCACGCCCGGGATGCCGATCGGCCTCAGCTTCGCCGTGGCTCCCGAGGTGCGCCGTCTGCCCGGCAGCCTGCTCAACATCTTCCAGGAACTCCAGAGCGACCTCGGTCTGCCCCGTCCCTCCAACGGAGACCTCACCCCGTGGACGCGGCAAGGGGTGCTCCTGCTGAACCGGGCACTGACGACGAGGCCGAACAGTCCCGGCTCACACCGGGACAAGGGATGGGAGGAGGTCACCGAGCAGGCGATCCGCGCGCTCGCCGAGCGGGGCAAGCCCCTGGTCTCCATCTTGTGGGGAAGGGACGCCCGCAATCTGCGCCCGCATCTCGACCGGTACCCGGTGATCGAGTCCGCCCATCCCTCGCCCCGCTCCGCCGACCGGGGGTTCTTCGGCTCGCGTCCCTTCAGCCGGGCCAACGAGCACCTCACCCGCCAGGGCGCCGCGCCGGTGGACTGGCGCCTGCCCTGACGCTCGTATCCGCTCGTGAGCCGGCCGTCCTCGCGTGGTCCCCGCCGACCGGGGCGACGTGGTTCCCGGTCGGCTCACCGGGCACCCGGCACGCCCCGCGGGCCGGCGCGGCGCCGCCGTACGCCCGTCGCGCGTCCCGCTCTGCGCGGGGCAGCCGGTCTCGTCGGCGACCGGCGGGGCACCGACGGCGCCGGGGCGCGCGGCGGCGCGGGGGACGCCGGCACCGGCGAGACCGGCTCCGGCCGGCCCCTGCGGAGTCAGGCGTCGTAGTAGAGCGCGAACTCCTAGGGGTGCGGGCGGTGGCGGATCGCGTCGATCTCCCGCTCGCGCTTGAGCCGGATGTGGGTCTCGATGAGGTCGGGGGTGAACACGCCCCCTTCGAGCAGGTAGTCGTGGTCCTCCTCCAGGGCGCGCACGGCCTCGCCGAGGCTTTCGGGCAGGCGGCCGAGGGGCCGCCCGTCCGCCCCCCGGCTCGCGTAGAGATCGGCGTCGACGGGCGCGGGGGGCTCCGTCTTGTTGCGGATGCCGTCGAGCCCCGCCATCAGCAGCGCGGAGAAGCCGAGGTAGGGGTTGCCGGTCGCGTCCGGGAAACGGATCTCCACGCGTTTGGCGCGGGCGTCGTCCCCGGTCACCGGGATTCGTACGCAGGCCGACCGGTTTCCCTGCGAGTCACGAGGTTGACGGGGGCCTCGAAGCCGGGAAGCAGGCGGTGGTACGAGTTGAGCGACGGGTTGGTGAGCGCGCACAGGCTCGCCGCGTGCCGCATGACGCCGCCGATGTAGCACCGGGCCGTGTCGGACAGCCCGCCGTAACCGAGCGGGTCGTGGAAGAGCGGTTCGCCGTCCTTCCACCGCCCTGTCCGCCACCGCCTCCGCCCTCGGCGTCATCCCCGCCGGGGCGGTCGCCCTGCCGCTCGGCGTGGACCGCGTCATGGACGCCATGCGCGTCGCCACCAACCTGCTGGGCAACTGCGCCGCGGCCTTCGTGGTCTCCCGATGGGAGGGCGCCCTCGACCGTGACCGCACCGAGGAGGCGCTGAAGCGGCCCGGCCCCGCCCGGCCGTGACGGCTGCTCGCGCCGGCGGCCGGGTCAGGCCCTCCGTCCGGTTCAGCCGACGACCGCGGCCCGTACGCACAGCACGTCCGGCAGGTGTGCGGCCAGCTGCCGCCAGCCGTCCCCGTCGTCGGCCGACGCGTACAGCTCGCCGTTGCGGTTGCCGAAGTACACGCCGGCCGGGTCCGCGTCGTCCGTGCACAGCGCGTCGCGCAGCACCGTGCCGTAGTGGTCCCCCGGCGGGAGCCCCGCCGTGAGCGGCTCCCAGCTGCGGCCCGCGTCGGCCGTGCGGAAGACGCGGCACCGCCGCCCGGCCGGCACCCGGTCCGCGTCGGCGTTGATCGGGAAGACGTACGCCGTGTCACCGCGGTGCGGATGGGCGGCCACGGCGAAGCCGAATGTGGAGGGCAGGCCCTCGCCGATGTCCGTCCAGTGCGCGCCCCCGTCGTCGCTGCGGTAGACGCCCCAGTGGTTCTGGAGGTACAGCCGGTCGGGGGCCGCCGCGTCCCGCGCGACCTTGTGCACGCACTGGCCGAACTCCGGGTCGGGGTCCGGCAGGAACACCGCGGAGACCCCGGAGTTGGACGGCGCCCAGCTCGCGCCGCCGTCGGTCGTGCGGAACACCCCCGCGGCCGAGACGGCGACCGTCACCGCCCGGGGATCGCGCCGGTCGGTGAGCACGGTGTGCAGTCCCTCGCCGCCACCGCCCGGCGCCCACTGTCCGCGCGTGGGGTGCTCCCACAGCGGACGGACCAGTTCGAAGCTCTCCCCGCGGTCATGCGAGCGGTACAGCGCGGCCGGTTCCGTGCCCGCGTACACCACGTCGGGTTCCGCGGCGGACGGGTGGAGCTGCCACACCCGCTCCAGCGAGGCCCCGGTGTCCTGCGGGAACCTGACGGCGGGACGGGCCGGCTCGGTCCAGGTGCGGCCGAGGTCGTCGGAGTGGAACACCGACGGCCCCCAGTGCGCGCTGTCGCCGCCGGCCAGCAGGCGCGGGGTGCCGCCGCGGGTGTCGATGGCGACCGAGTACACGGCCTGCGCGTTGAAGTGGGGACTTTCGTCGAATTCCCAGGCGGCGCCCCGCCGGCGCCCGATGAACAGGCCCTTGCGCGTGCCCACGGCGAGCAGTACCTCGGTCATGCCGATCACCTCCGCGGCGTCCCCGTCGACGCCATCTACCGGACACCGGCCAGTCTGCACCCCGGCACTGACAGACTCCTGTGGAACGGCGTCCGCGCAGGTCACACGGTGTGGCACGGCGCGGCGGCCGTACGGAGGCCCGCCAGGGCACTCCGTACGGCCGCGCTCACGGGGCGGGGCTCACCGGTAGGTGATGTCGGACGCCGCGTACTTGCAGTAGGTGCCGTCGGGCCCCGAGCCGTTCGTGGTCGGCTCGTCGCCGTCGTCGTTGCCGATGTACTTCTGGCACGGGACGATCTTCCGGCTGGTGTCGCCGACGATGGTGATGTTGCGCAGGGTCGCGCTGTCGCCGTAGTTGGTGTTGATCCCGACCAGCCGGCTGCCCTTCCAGGTCACCTCGACGGTGTTGAGGTTGATCGTCCGCTTGTACTGCGTGGAGCAGTTGCCGCAGGACCGGATGAAGGTGCCGAAGTTCTGCACGGCGAAGTTGGAGACGTTGAGCGTCCCGGCGCCGTTGAACTGGAACACCTTGTCGCTGGCTTCCTTCGCGCCGCCGCCGACGACGTTGTAGACGTTCGACGAGGAGGAGCCGCGGAAGGTCGCCGCGTCCTCGCCGACATCCTCCCACCAGACGTTCTGCAACGTGCAGCTGCCCTTGCAGTGGACGCCGTCGGCGGCGGGCGCGCCGAGGATGACGTTCTTCAGGACGGCGCCGGGCTCCAGTTGCAGGATCGGGCCCTGGTCCTCGCCCTGGCCGTCGGAGCCCAGGGCGCCGGTGCCGTACAGGCGCTTCATCCCGTAGTCCTTGGTGCCGGACACCGAGATGGTGGAGGAGACGCCCTGGCTGCCGTTGGCGGTCGGCCAGGTGGCGGCGTGCGCCGTGGACTCCATGGTCATGATCATGCCAACCGAGAGTCCGAGCGCGGCCAGCGCGCCGGTCGCCGCGCGGACGCGGGGGCGTCGACGTGTGGCAGAAGTCATGTCCCGTTTCCTTCTGTGATGTGGGGTGATGGGTGCCCGAACCCGCCGGGCGCCGGAGTGTCCCGGCGTCCGCGTCCGTGTCGCCGGGGCGACGGCGGACGAGGCGGGCTCGGCGGTGTGCCGTACGGGGCGGTGCGGGTGCCGGTCCGCGCGATCCCGTTCGCGGCTCCGCCGGGATCGGGCGGCCGGCGCGGGCACCGTGACCGCGGGTGCGCCGCCGTCTACGGCCGTCCGGGTGCCGGGGCGCGGACCGCCGGTGCGGGCCGAGCGCGGTCTGGGGGAGTGGTGGTTCGCCGGGTGGGACCGTGTGGGGGGAGGGGGCGCATGACGGGTGCATCCCTTCAGGTGCCTGCGGAACAAGCGGTCATGTACGTGAACACTGTTCGTTCACCTGCTCGCAGCCCGTGGGGGAGTGGCGAGCGGGTCAACCTGTTGAACGGAACGTAGAGGGCAAGCGCTTTCTAGTCAACGGTTCGCGCAACACCTCTTGCGTCACCGCGCGGACGGCGCCGCGTGGGGTCCGGTTCCTGGCGTGGGAGCGCTTCCATCAAGGGCATGTGCATGCCATCATGCGGTCGACCCGGTCCCGAGCCGTGGCCGACGCCAGGAAGGGGCTCCACGTGTCCGCCACCCCCCGCACCCTCACGAGACGGCGGCGCCCCGCCGTGCTCACCGCTGTGACGCTCGCCCTGGCGGCGCTGCTCGCGGCGCTGGCCCTGGCGCCCGCCGCCGATGCCCGTGCCGCGGCCCCCGCCCGTGCCGCCGCCGCTGTCCCCGCCGCGACCCTCACCCGGGTCACCGGCTTCGGCGCCAACCCCAGCGACCTGGAGATGTACCTGTACGTGCCGGAGTCCGTCACCGACCGCCCCGCGGTCGTGGTGGCCCTGCACTACTGCACCGGTTCCGGCCCGGCGATGTACTCCGGCACCGAGTACGCGCGGCTGGCGGACCGCTACGGGTTCATCGTGGTCTATCCCTCCGTGACGCGGGCCGGCAAGTGCTTCGACGTCTCCTCGCCCCAGGCGCTGCGGCGCGGCGGCGGCAGCGACCCGGTCGGCATCACGTCGATGGTCGACTGGGTCTCGCAGACCTACCGCGCCGATCCCGGCCGGATCTTCGCCACCGGCAATTCCTCCGGCGCCATGATGACGAACGTGCTGCTCGGCGACTACCCGGACGTCTTCGCGGCCGGTGCCGCCTTCGCGGGCGTCCCGTTCGGCTGCTTCGCCACCACCGACGGCTCCGCGTGGAACAGCGCCTGCGCGGCCGGCACCGTGACCCGGACCGCGCGGCAGTGGGGCGATCTGGTCCGGGGCGCCTACCCCGGTTACACCGGCCCCCGGCCTCGTATGCAGCTGTGGCACGGCACGCAGGACGGGACCCTGCGGTACCCGAACCTCGGGGAGGAGGTCAAACAGTGGACCGATGTGCTCGGCGTCTCCCAGACCCCCGCCGTCACCGACTCCCCGCAGCCCGGCTGGACCCGCACCCGCTACGGCGGCACCGGTGACCGGGCGCCGGTGGAGGCGATCAGCCTCGCGGGCGCCGGACACGACCTCTACGCCCATGGCATGGGCGAGCGCGCCATCGCGTTCTTCGGCCTGGACGCCGCCGGCCCCGCGCCCGCGCCTCCGGCGGGCCCGTGCCGGGTGACCGTCACGACCAACGCGTGGAACACCGGCCTGACCGCCTCCGTGACCCTCACCAACACCGGCGCCACCACGGTGAACGGCTGGAAGCTCGCCTTCACCCTGCCCGCCGGCCAGACGCTCACGGCCGGCTGGGGCGCCGCCTACGCACCCGCCTCCGGCGCGGTCACGGCCACCAGCGCCCCGTACAACGGCACGCTCGCGCCCCACGCGAGCGTCACCCTCGGATACCAGGCGACCCACACCGGCGACAGCGCCGCCCCGAGCGCCTTCGCGCTCAACGGGACGGCGTGCGCCACGGGCTGAGCCCTCCGTACGTGCCCCTCCGACCGGAACCGGAGGGGCACTTTCCGTTCGTGCGGACCTCAGACGGAGCGGTGGTACTGGTCCGGCACGTGCACCTCGCCGCCCAGCTCACGCGCCGCGTGCCGCGCCCAGGACGGGTTGCGCAGCAGCTCACGGCCGAGCAGGACCGCGTCGGCCTCGCCGTTGGCGAGGATCTTCTCGGCCTGCCGGGTCTCGGTGATGAGGCCCACCGCGGCGACCGGCAGCGTGGTCTCGGCCTTCACCCGCGCGGCGAAGGGCACCTGGTAGCCGGGGCCGGTGGGGATGCGGACGCCCGAGGCGTTGCCGCCGGTGGAGACGTCGAGGAGGTCGATGCCGTGGGCCCGCAGATCGCGGGCGAAGCGCACGGTGTCGTCCGGCGTCCAGCCGCCCTCCTCAAGCCATTCGGTGGCCGAGACGCGGAAGAACAGCGGCTTGTCCTCGGGCCAGACCGCCCGGACGGCGTCGACGACTTCGAGGGCGAAGCGGGTCCGGTTCTCGTACGAGCCGCCGTAGGCGTCGGTGCGGTGGTTGGAGTGCGGCGAGAGGAACTCGTTGATCAGATAGCCGTGGGCGCCGTGGATCTCGGCGATCTCGAATCCGGCGGCCAGGGCGCGGCGGGCCGCGTCGGCGAACTGCCCGACGACCTTCCTGATCTCGTCCACCGTCAGCTCGTCCGGCACCGGGTGCGCCTCGTCGAACGGGAGCGCGCTGGGTGCCACCGGACGCCAGCCGAGCGCGTCCTCGCCCAGCGGGGCGCCGCCCTTCCAGGGCTGGTCGGTCGACGCCTTGCGCCCGGCGTGGGCGAGCTGGATGGCGGGCACGGTGTTCTGGGTGCGGAGGAAGTCCGTGATCCGGCGGAACGCCGCGACCTGGGTGTCGTTCCACAAGCCCAGGTCGTAGGGGGAGATGCGGCCCTCGGGAGTGATGCCGGTGGCCTCGACGATGATCAGGCCGGTGCCGCCGGCCGCGCGGGCGGCGTAGTGCGCGAAGTGCCAGTCGCCGGGGACGCCGGCCGACGGGCCCTGCGGTTCCGCGGAGTACTGGCACATCGGCGGCATCCACACCCGGTTGGGGATGGTCACGTCGCGCAGGCTCAAAGGCTGGAAGAGGGCGCTCACGGCGGGTCGCTCCATTCGTCGCGGTACCGATGGACGCTTCGTACGATAGCCCTCGTAGTACGGCGGATGTCAAACTACGGTGATCCTCGTACAATGGGGAGCTCCCCGGGAAGCCTTGCCGGACCGGCGGGAGCCCCCACCGGACGAACTGGAGCCGCCGTGACCGCCGCCGTCCCCGCCCCCAGCAGCCGCGACCTGCCCCACCCGGCCCGCGAGGAGATCCGGCTGGAGGGGGTGCTGCACGCGCTCGCCGACCCCATGCGGCTGCGGATCGTGCGCGAGCTCGCCGCCGACGGCGACGAGCTCTCCTGCTCGCACTTCGACCTGCCGGTCACCAAGTCCACCACCACCCACCACTTCCGGGTGCTGCGCGAGAGCGGGGTGATCCGGCAGACCTACCGGGGCACGGCCAAGATGAACGCGCTGCGCAGGGACGACCTAGACGACCTTTTCCCCGGCCTGCTCGACGCGCTCCTGGCCGCCGCCGCCCGCCAGTACGCCCGCCTCGGCAGCGGCTGAACCGCCCCTGGCCGGCAGGTGGTTGAAGAGCAGGTTCAGCACGATCGCGGTCAGGCAGCCGGCGCTGATGCCGCTGTGCATCACCGTCTGGAACCAGTCCGGGAACCGGTCGTAGACGGTCGGCACGCCCACCGGCAGCAGCCCCACCGCCACCGAGACGGCCACCACGGTCAGGTTGTGGTTCCCCGCGAAGTCGACCCGCGCCAGCGTGCGCAGCCCGCTGCCGGCCACCGTCCCGAACATCACCAGGCCCGCACCGCCCAGCACCGGCGCGGGTATCGCCGCCACCACCGCGCCCAGCTTGGGCAGCAGGCCCAGCAGGACGAGGAACCCGCCCGCCGCGGCGACGACCCAGCGGCTGCGCACCCGGGTCATGCCGACGAGTCCCACGTTCTGCGCGTACGCCGTGTACGGGAAGGTGTTGAAGACGCCGCCGAGGACGGTCGACAGCCCGTCGGCGCGCAGACCGTCCGCCAGGGACCGCGGCGCCACCCGCCGGCCCGTCATCTCGCCGACCGCGATGAAGTCACCCGTCGTCTCGGTCATGCACACCAGCGCCACGACCAGCATCGACACGATCGCCGGCGTCTCGAACACGGGCGCGCCGAAGTGGAACGGGGTACTGACACCGACCCAGCCGGCGTCCGCCACCCCGCCGAAGTCGGTGAACCCGAACGGCACCGCGACGGCCAGCCCGGCGGCGATGCCGATCAGCACCGCGATCCGGCTCAGGAACGCCGGCCCGAACCGCTGTACGGCCACCACCACGGCCAGCACGAAGGCGGCCAGCGCCAGGTTCCCCGGCTCCCCGAAGTCGCCGGCCCCGGAGCCCCCGGCGGCCCAGTTGCCCGCCACCGGCAGCAGTGAGACACCGATGATCAGGATGACCGTGCCGGTGACCAGCGGCGGGAAGAAGCGCAGCAGCTTCCCGAAGACCGGCGCCAGCAGCATGATCGCGAGTCCGGCGACGATCACCGACCCGTAGATCGCGGGCAGCCCGCCGCCCGTCGTTCCGATGAGCACCATCGGGGACACGGCCGCGAACGTACAGCCCTGCATGATCGGCAGCCGTATGCCGAAGCGCCAGAAGCCGACGCACTGGATCAGCGTGGCGATGCCGCACACCAGCAGATCCGCGGTGATCAGATACGCCAGGTCGGCGGGCGGCAGCTTCATCGCCCCGCCCACGATCAGCGGGACGGCCACCGCGCCCGCGTACATCGCGAGCACGTGCTGGAGGCCGAAGGCGGCCAGCCGCCCTGCGGGCGGGACCTCGTCGACGGGATGCGCGGGATGCGCGGGTGCGGTCGGGGCCATGGGAGCTCCTGGGCTGCGGGTGGGGGAGGAAACATCCGAACAGCCAGAGACCGTAGGCCGGTTGAACAGTTTGTTGATTTCCGGAGTGTTGCCGCCGTGTGTCGGGCCCGGCGGGCGGTTCCGCGCCGGTCTCACACCCGGCCCGGCGTCCCCGTCCGCGCCGCCGCCAGCAGCGACTCCCAGTCGGGCAGCTTGACCACGCCGCGCCCCAGCGAGGCGCCGAGCTCCGCCTCGGCCCGCTCGATGGCCCGCCATCCGGCCCACTCGACCGGTTCGACGCCCTCCGCGCGCAGCAGCGGCAGCGGGTCCCCGGGCACCTCCCGGCCCGGTACGAGCGCGGGGGCGTCCGCGAGCAGCGACGCCACGGTCTCCTTCGCGCACGGGCGGTTGCTGCCGATGACGCCCGTCGGGCCCCGCTTGATCCAGCCGGCCACGTACTCACCGGGTGCCACGACGCCCGCCCGCAGGACGCGGCCCGCCAGATGCGGCACCGTGCCGCTCGCCGCGTCGAACGGCAGACCCTCCAGCGGCACTCCGCGGTACCCCACCGACCGCAGCACCAGCTGCGCCTCGATCTCCTCGTGGCGGCCGGTGCCGGTCACGCCGCCGCGCCCGTCCGGCGCCGTCCGCTCGAAGCGCACGGCCCCCACCCGCCCGGCCTCGGGGAGCAGCGCGACGGGACGCAGGAAGAAGCGCAGCCTGATCCGGCGGGCGCCGCCGGGCGCGGGGGACCCGGCCCAGCCGCGCAGCACCTCCACGTTGCGGCGCTGCGTGCCGGGCAGCCCCGAGGGGTCGGTGCAGGCCGGGTCCAGCGCCAGCTCGGCCGGGTCCACGGCGACGCCGGTGTCCGGCAGGGTGCCCAGTTCGCGCAGCTCCTTGGTGGTGAAGCGCGCCTGGGAGGGGCCGCGCCGGCCGACCATGTGGATGTCGGTCACCCGGCTGGCGGCGAGTGCCGTCAGCGCCGCCTGCGGCATGTCGGTCCGGCTCAGCTCGGCCGTGCCGCGGGCCAGCATGCGCGTGACGTCCACGGCGACGTTGCCGGCCCCGATGACCACCGCCGACCGGGCGTTCCGTACGAAGCCGTTGCCGGCGGGGGCGCCCGCCCGCCCGGGCGGCGCCGAGGGCCCGGCGGAGTCCGGATGGGCGCTGTACCAGGAGACGAACTCGGTCGCCGACCAGCTGCCCGGCAGATCCTCGCCGGGAATCCCCAGGTGCCGGTCGGCCGCGGCGCCCACGCAGTACACCACCGCGTGGTACAGCTCCCGCAGCCGGGCGGCCGGCACGCCCCGGGCCCCCACTTCCACGCCGCCGAGGAAACGCACCCGGTCGTGCTCCAGCACCGCGCGCAGACTGTTCTGCAGCGACTTGATCTTCTCGTGGTCCGGGGCCACGCCGTACCGCACCAGCCCGTACGGGCACGGCAGCCGGTCCAGGACGTCGACGTACGCCTCGCACTCCTGCTCGACGAGGCTCTGGGCGACATAGCATCCGCTCGGTCCCGAGCCCACGACGGCGACACGCAGCACGGCGGCCTCCTTGCCGGGGGATCTCCGAGGGCGTCAGGAGATCGCTGGTGGTTTCCAGCATCGCACCGCGCGGCCTGCGCTGTCAGGGTGCTGCCCGCGGCGGGGGCGCGTGTTTCGTTCGTACGGATGTGATGATGCGGTTACGTTGCGTGTGTGCTTGAAGCATCCTGTCTTCATCATGACGCCCTCCACCTCGCCGGCCGCTGCCCGGCGGACGCCGCGGTGTCCGTACGGCGGGCCTGGACGGTGCGGCAGGGCTCCGGCGCGGTGACCTGGTTCGAGATCCGGGTCGTCTTCGGTGACGGCGCCCGGGTCGAGGCGCTCGCCGCGGTGTCCGACGACGGAGTCTGCCTGGAGGACGTCCGGGGCCGCCCGGGGCTGGCGCTGGAGGACCTGGCGGTGCTCGCCGAGTGGCTGGAGGGGCCGCTGGCCGACGCCTGCGCACCGCCGCCGGAATCCGGTGCGCCCGCCGCGCGGCGAGCCCGGCCCGCATGGCCGCGCGGCAGGGAGGGGCGGCGGCTGGCCGCCCGGGAGTACCGCGCGGCACAGGAGCGGGGCGCCGACCCCGTCCTCGCGGTGATGCGCGCGACCGGGTACAGCCGCCGTACGTCACTCAGGCTGATCGGGCAGGCCCGCGACGAGGGCTTCCTGGCACCGCGCCGGGCGCGGCGCTAGCAGGGCCTGCCGTCCCCCCCCGGCTGCCCCGCGACGCCATGTACGCCCTCTCGCCGCACCGGGCCCGACCCGGGTACGTCCGGGTACGAGGATCTGGCCCCGGCACGGCGAGAGCACGCGCCTGACGCCGCGAGGCCCGCCCTTCGGGCGCACGACGGAAGGTCGACGACCGGCCCCGGCTGTGCTGTCCCGGCGGCGGGGCCGCGGACGGCGGTCCCGCCCCCGGCGGGCGGGGCGGCGGCGTCACAGCATCGTGCGCATCCGCGTGATCTCGCTGGTCTGCTGGGCGACCACGTCGTCGGCCATCTCCTCGATCTGCACGTTGTTGCCCTGTGCCTTCACATCCGTCGCCATCGTGACGGCGCCTTCGTGGTGGGTGATCATCAGGGTGAGGAAGAGCCGGTCGAACGCCTCGCCCCGAGCCGCCCGGAGCTTCTCCAGCTGCGCGTCGGTCGCCATCCCGGGCATCGCGGCGTGGTCGTGGCCGTGGCCGCCGCCCGTCTCCCTCTCGCCGTGCCTCTTCAGCCAGCCCCGCATGGCCGTGATCTCCGGCCCCTGGGCGGCGCTGATCCGCTCCGCGAGCCGCTTCAGCCGCGCCGAACCGGCGCGCTGCGGGGCGAGTTCGGTCATGTCCAGCGCCTGGGCGTGGTGCTGGATCATCATCCGCGCGTAGGCGACGTCCGCCGAGTTGGGCGAGTCGTCGTCGGCGCGGTGCCGTTCGGCGTCCTGCGCGGACAGTGTCCGGTTGGCCTCGCCCGGCTTGCCCGGCGCGATCACCGAAGGCCCGTCCGCGGCGGCGGACTTCGCCGTCGAACCGGAGTCGCAGGCGCTGAGCCCCAGCACGGCGAGGGCGGCCAGCGAGGCCGTGACGAGCGAGGTGTGCGACGCGGAGCGGAAAAGCACAACGACCTCCTGTGACAGACGGGATGGGCGGCACCTCATGAGTCGCTTCACGACTGTCATGACCGTCTTAGCACGCCTCTACATGTAGAAGATCAAAACATTTCATTACGTGCACGCTACCCCCTGTTGATATGTGCATGGCGAGACGATACTGCCGGGAGTGCGTGAACCGTTCCGACGTGAACGGACGTAGGGAGGAAAACAGTGATCCTGTTGCAAAACCCCCGAACGCCGTGCAGACGCCTGGGCGTCGCGGCCGTCGCCGCCGGGCTTCTGTCCGCGCTGCTCACGGCCGGGCCGGCCGTGGCGACCCCCGACCCCGGGGACGCCCCGGCGAAGCCCAAGGCGGTGTCGAAGAGCGCTCAGGCCGAGACCCGGCAGGCCATAGCGGGCGGCGACATACCCGGCCAGAACCAGATCGTCCACTCGGCCAACATCGAACATCTGGCGAACATCCCCAAGGACGCCCTGCCGGGCACCAACTCGGACCTCGCCTTCCAGGGGAAGTACGCCTTCGCCGGAAACTACGACGGTTTCCGCGTCTTCGACATCAGCGACCCCAAGGCGCCGAAGACGGTCACCCAGGTCCTGTGCCCGGGCTCGCAGAACGACGTCTCCGTCTCCGGCGACCTGCTGTTCCTGTCGACCGACTCCTCGCGCAGCGACAGCAGTTGCAACAGCACCACCCAGCCCGCGACCGAGAAGTCCTCCTGGGAGGGCATGAAGGTCTTCGACATCAGCGACAAGCGGAACCCGAAGTACGTCGCCGCCGTCGAGACCGCCTGCGGCTCGCACACCCACACGCTGGTGCCCGAGCGCCGCGCCGTCTACATCTACGTGTCCTCGTACGCGCCGAGCGCCGCCTACCCCGACTGCCGGCCGCCGCACGACGGCATCTCCGTCATCAAGGTGCCGCGCAGCGCCCCGGAGAAGGCGGCGGTCATCGACTTCCCGGTGTTCTTCCCCGGCGAGGGACCGGACGGCGGCGGCAACCCGGGCGCGCCCGCCAACCCGGGTGTCTCCAAGACCACCGGCTGCCACGACATCACGGTGCTGCCCTCGAAGGACCTGGCCGCGGGCGCCTGCATGGGCGACGGCATCCTGTTCTCCATCGCGGACCCCGAGCGCCCCAAGGTGATCGACCGGGTGCAGGACAACGCCAACTTCGCGTTCTGGCACTCGGCGACCTTCAACCAGAAGGCGAACAAGGTCGTGTTCACCGATGAGCTGGGCGGCGGCGGCGCGCCGACCTGCAACGCGAAGACCGGCCCGAACCGCGGCGCCGACGGCATCTACGACATCGTCGGCAAGGGGGACAAGCGCAAGCTCGTCTTCCGTAACTACTTCAAGATCTCTCGGCACCAGGCGGACACCGAGAACTGCGTGGCCCACAACGGCTCGCTGATACCGGTCAAGGGCAAGGACCTCATGGTCCAGGCGTGGTACCAGGGAGGTGTCTCGGTCTGGGACTTCACCGACTCCTCCCGCCCGAAGGAGATCGCCTACTTCGAGCGCGGCCCGCTGTCCACGGACAACCTGGTCACCGGCGGTTCCTGGTCGGCGTATTACTACAACGGGTACATCTACTCGAACGACATGGCCAAGGGCTTCGACGTCCTGAAGCTCGACGACCGGCGCACCGACCCGGCCCGGCGGATCCAGCTGCGCGAACTGAACGTCCAGACGCAGCCGGACTACTTCGACTGACCGTGCGGACCGCTCCGCCGGCCGTCCCGGTGTCCGGCCGGCCGGCACTTCGGCGCGGTCCCCGTCGCGAAGAACCGTGACAGATCCGTCTCGCACGTCCCGCCGGGCGCTCCCGTGTCCGGCGGGACGCCCATCTCCCAGTCCAGCCGGTAGCGCTTGAACAGCTCCGCCCGCAGCACCGGCACGGGCATGGGCACACCCGGCACCAGCGCGGCGTACACCGCTCCCATCAGCAGCGCGCGCAGCATGGGGTAGTCGCTGTCGACGTCCCGGGAGCCGTGCCGGGCGACGGTGTCCCGCAGCAGCTCGGCCAGGCGCCGCTGCTCCGGGCACGGGACGAAGCCCTCGGCCTGCAACAGGCCGGCCATGTGCTGGCGCATCAGCACCGGCCGGTCACGGGCCAGCCCCAGGATCGCGTCGATGGCCCGTGCCATCCGCTCCCGCCCGTCCTCGGCGTGCGGCTCCCGCTCCAGGGCCTCCTCCAGCGTGCGGTGCATCAGCCGGTGCACGGCGGACTGGACGAGGTGGCGCTTGCCGGGGAAGTAGTACGACACCAGCCCGCGCGCCGAGCCCGCCCGGTCGGCGATGTCGCCGAGCGTCGTCGCCTCGTAGCCGCGCTCGCCGACCAGCTCCACGGCGGCTTGCAGAAGCCGCTCCTTCGAACGTCTCCGCAACTCTTCATTGACCGAGGCGCTGCGCGGGGACATGCTGGAAACTCCTGCGTTGACTGGCTGCCAGCCAACTATACTCAACGCATCCGGTCGGGCCCGTGATGGGCCTGGTCCGGGTTGCCGTCCGCCTCGGGCGACGCGGGGGATCGTCCGAGGCGGCCGGTCCGGCCTGCGCTGCCGCCTCTCGTCGTGCGGTTTTCCCGCTCCTCGCCTTCACCCCTTCCCGCCTCGCTCTTCTCGTCTTGCCGGGGCTTGTCCGGCTTCCCGGCTTCTCGTCTTGCCGGGGCCTCCGGCTTTCTCGCCTCCCGGGGCCGCTCCCGGTCGCTCTTTGCGCGCCCTCGTCTTGTCTCCGGCGTGCCCGAGAAGCTATATCGTATGGCGGAAAGAAAATGTCGCGAAGTGGAAAGCGTTCTCTGGGGGGCGTGAGCGGGACGTGCGACGGTCGGATGATGTGCGGTGGCGGCGTCCGGGGGGAGGCGCGGGTGCCGGGCCGCGGGTGCTGCGCGGCCCGGCGCAGGTGATGTTCCTGGCCAACGCGTGGACGGGCGCCGTCTTCTGTCTGGCGCTCTGCGCGGCCGACTGGCGCTACGGCGCGTACGGACTGGGGGGCGCCGCCCTGGGCACCGGTGCCGCACGTCTGCTGGGCGTGGCCCGCGACCGGGTGGAAACGGGGCTGGAGGGCTTCAACTCCTGCCTCGTCGCCCTGTGCTTCGCGGTCTTCCTCGACGCGGGCCGGCTGTCCACGGCGCTGCTCGCCGCCGCGGGCTGCGCCGTGGTCACGGTCGTCACCGCCGCTGTGGTCCGGCTGCTGCGCGTGTGGGACCTGCCGTCGCTGACCCTGCCGTACTGCCTGCTGGCGGGTGCGGTGACGGTCGCCGCGCCCGGATTCCGGCGGATCTGGCCGCACGGCGACAGCCTCGCCGCGCTGCCCCGCGCCGCCTCCGGGCCCACCTTCCTGCGTTCGGACGAGGTGTGGCGCGCCTTCTTCCGCAACGTCTCCCAGGTCTTCTTCCTGGACCGCTGGTACGTGGGCGCGCTGCTGCTGGCGGGGGTCTTCCTGGCGAGCCGGGTGGCGGGCCTGGTGGTCTGCTGCGGCAGCGCGACGGGCATTCTGACCGCCTGGGCGCTCGGGGCGCCGGCCGCACGGATCGCCGACGGCACGATGGGCTACAACGCGGTGCTCGTGGCGCTCGCGCTCTGCGGTGTGTTCCTGGAGGCGACCCGGGCCACGCTGCTGTACGCGCTGCTCGGCGCGGCGACCGCGACCGCGGTGACACCGGCGGTCGCCGCTCTGCTGGCCCCCGCCGGGGGCCACGCCTTCACCTGGCCGTTCGTCCTGACGACGTTCGGCTTCCTGCTCGCGGCCCGTTCCTTCCCGCGCCTGACCGGGCGCGGCCCCGGCCCGGGCGAGGCGGCCCCGCCCTGGCGGGTCACCGCGCCGCCGGTGCCCTCCGCGTAGGCCCGCGCGTCACGGGGCGGGCGGACCCCTGGTGCTCGCGTTACCCCCTGGGGCCTCTCGTTCGGGCGCGCCGGGCGCCCGCGGGGCCTGCCACCGCCCCTCGCGGCGTTGCCGAAAGTCCCTAGGACGCCGGGTCCCGCTGCGAGGGGAGTTCCCCGCTCCGGGCCGCAGGCGGTGTCTGTGCCCGCCACCGCCGGTGCAGCGGTACCGCCACCGCCACCACCAGGGCACCGAGCAGCCAGCCGCCGACGACGTCGGAGGTCCAGTGGACACCCAGCCACACCCGGGTCAGGCCGACCCCGGCCACGGAGACCACGGCCACGGCCAGCGCGGCCAGGCGCGCCGGGCGGGCGGCGCCGTGGCGGTGGAGGAGCCACAGCAGCAGGCCGCAGACGAGCGTCGCCGTCATGGCGTGGCCCGACGGGAAGGCGGCGTAATGGGCGCTGTCCACGGGGTCGGGCCAGACCGGCCGGGGGCGGCCCACCACCGCCTTCAGCACCTGTTGCAGCAGGCTGCCCACGGCGCAGGTCGCCGCCAGCCATCCGGCGGTCCACCACGCCGCGTGCCGCAACCCCAGCCACACCGCCACCACCGCGCACAGCAGGCGCATCGTCCAGGGGTCCCAGACCCAGTCCGTCAGGATGCGGAAGACCCGGGTGACGCCCTCTTCCGCCACCGCCCAGCGGTGGGTGGTGCGGGAGATGTCGCCGTCCAGGGCGATCAGGGGGCGCCACTCGGCCGCGACGAGGAGGAGCAGTACCGCGGAACACGCCGCGAGGATCCAGGCGGCGCGGACGGCGGTGCGGGACCGCGGTGGGCGGGGCGGGGAGGCGGCGGGCGAGGTCTGCATGGAGCGATCCTCGCCGACCGGTGGGTCCGCGGGCCACTCGCGCGGGCCGCGCGCCGCGCGGGCGGGACCGCCGGCCCGGTCAGCCCAGCGCGCGCAGCCCCGGCACGAAGGCCACCAGTACCGGCACCACCGGCACCAGGGACGCCGCCGCCGTCAGGCGCAGCCGGCGGACCGCCGGGAGCCGGCCGGGAGGGGTGAGCAGCCGGCGCACCCGTTGCGGCACATGGGCGTGTGCGGCCGGACAGGGGCCGAAGACGCCCCGGTCCTCGTTGAGTTCGACCAGTGCCAGGGCGGTCGTCAGCCGGCCGAAGCGCCGGGAGGCCACGTCGTCGGCGGCCAGTTCGACCAGCCGGTGCATCTCGTCGCGGAACGCGGCGAACACCGGTACCTGCGGGAACCCGTCCGCGAGCGCGGCCGAGCAGTGCAGCAGCCAGTCGTGCCGGGCCTGCGCGTGGCCCTGCTCATGGGCGAGGACGGCGTCCAGCCGCCGGCCCCTCAGCCGGCGCAGCGCGGCCGTGGTGACGACCAGCTGCGGGGGAGTGCCGGGCAGCCACCAGGCGCCGGGCCGCTCGCCCTCCAGGACGACCAGCGGACGCGACCCGGGCGCCTCGCCCGGCAGCAGCGGTGCCCGCAGCCGCAGTTCGGCCCGGCGGCGCCCGCGCCGGGCCCGGGCCCGTACGACCTCCCGGACCAGCATGGCCGCGCTCCACAGCCCGCCGAGGGCCAGCGTCACCGCGGTCGCCGCCGCCCACAGGCCGGCCGTGCCCAGGGCGTAGGCTTCCGCGACGGCGCGCGGCGCCGTGGCGAAGACGTGACCGCCCACCGCGTGCCAGGCCGCCGCCGCGCTGAACGTCATCGACAGCGCGCAGCACACGAGGACGGCCGCCACCACGCACTGCCACGCCCACAGGGCGACCACCGGTTCACGATCCGGCCAGTCGGCCCGGGCGAGCACCCGGGGAGCGGCGACGGCGGTCAGGGCACCGAGCAGCAACAGGACCGCGGGGAGGATCATGGGGGCAGCCTATGAGCGCCGCGCCGCCAGGGGTACGCCCCACCGGGCAAAGTGACGCAGACAACGGATTGCGCGGACCGGGACGACGAATTCCGCACGCGGGCCGCGCCCGTGCCCCGGGCGCGCGCCCGGCGGCGTCACAGCGTCAGCAGCATGGCGAGCATCGCGATCCCCATCGACAGCCGGCACGCCCGCGCCAGTTCCGGCCGGCCGGCCCACCCGGCGGTCGGCCCGTCGGCCGTGACGGCGGCGACCGGCACCAGGCGGATACCGCCGAGCAGCACATACCCGGCGAAGTAGAGCAGCAGCGCACCGGTCAGCGGCGGTACGCCCGCGCCGCCGTGCCCGTGGCCCTGCCCGTGGGCGGGGGAGCCGGCCATCACGACCGCCATGTAGACCATCGCGCCCGCGCCCACCAGATGGTGCAGGTGGTGCGGGCTGTCCCGGGCCGCCCACAGGGCGTGCAGCCCGGCCGCGCCGAACACGGCCGCGTACAGAGTCCAGGACCACGGGGGAGGGCTGAACACCGCGGGCGGTACGGCCATCGCGGCCATGCCGAAGCCCATGAGGGCCTCGCCGCCCGCCTCGCGGCGCTGCTCCTCCGTACCGCCGCGCATCCGCAGCAGGCAGTAGGCACCGGCCGCCGCGCACAGCGCCACCAGTGCCCAGCCGGACGACGCCCCTGCGTGCATGCGCGCACCTCCCGCTCGCCCGCCGCCGGGACCGCCGCTCGCGGCGGTCCCGGCGGCCTTCCCCCCACGGTCGCTTCCCCGACCGTCCCCCGACGATCGGTCAAGGGCTGCCCCGGCGTCGCGGCGCGCACGCGAGCGCAAGGATGTACGCGGGGAGCACGCGACGGCTCCCAGTTTATTTCACGAGTAAAACACCTGCTAAAGTATGGGTATGAGCAGTGCGACCCCCACCCCCCCGACCCCGCTTCGCCGGCGCCTGCCGCTGGCCGGCGTGCTGCGTCCCGGACGCCCCTCCGACATCTGGTTCAAGCCCGCCCTGAGCGTGGTCGCCGCCGTCGCGCCGCCCAACCTGATCCTGCTGGCGCTCGGCCGGCTCGACCTCGCGATGTACACCATGGCCGGGTCCCTGTGCGCCCTGTACGCCCACAACCGCCCCTACGCCGCCCGCGCCCGGGTCCTGGCCCGGGTGGTGCTCGGCATGCTCGGCGGCGTCGCCGTCGCCCTGGTCACGGCCTCGCTCACCCGCGACGCCGTCGTGCTGGTGACCGTCGGCGCCCTGCTGGCCGCCGCGCAGAAGGTCCTGTGCGACGCCACCCGCGTCGGCCCGCCCGGCAACGTCGTCCTCACCTTCGTCAGCTCCGCCTGCCTCTTCGCGCCGCAGACCCTCGGCCAGGTCCCCGGCCACCTGGCGCTGGGCGCCGCCGCGGGCGCCTGGGCCTGGCTCGTCGGCATGGCGCCGGCGCTGCTGCGCCCCACCGGCCCGGAGCGCCGCGCCACCGCCCAGGCCCTGAACGCCGCCGCCGCGTACGCCGCTGCGCACGGCGCCGGCGAGGGGCGGGCCCGGGCGGCGCGCGCCGCCGGATACGCCGCCGTGCAGGCCGCCTGGCAGACGCTGCTGTCGCTGCCGTCCAGCGGCGCCCGCGCCGCGACCCGGCACGCGCTGGAGCGGCTCGTCGTCCGCGCCGAGGTCGCGCTCGCCGCGCCCGCCGACGCCGACCCGGAGCGGCTGCGCGCCTGGGCCCGCGCCCTGCGCGGCACCGGACGCGTCCCCCGGACCGGGGACCTGCGCACCGGCGACGCCCGGACCGGCGACTCCCAGGCCGCCGCGGACGAACTCCTCGGCGTGGAGGCCGAGTTCGGTGCCCGGCCCGTGCCGCTGTGGCACCGTCTCGTCCCGCTGGCCCCGCTCGGCGTGCGCACCGCCCTCGGCTGCGCCCTGGCCGGCTACGCCTCGCTGGCCCTCGGCATCGGCCGCCCCTACTGGGCCCTGGTCACGGCCGCCGCGCTCTACCAGGCCAACCTCACCCTCACCTGGAGCCGGGCAGTCCAGCGGGTCGTCGGCAACCTGGGCGGAGCCCTCGTCTTCGCCGCCGTGGCCCCGCTGGCCCACCTCGGCCAGGCCGCCCTGGTCCTGTGCTGTCTGCTGTTCGCCTTCGGAGCCGAGGCCCTCATCAGCCGCAACTACTGGCTCGGCACCCTCTGCGTGACCCCGATGGCGCTGCTCATCACCGAGTTCACCGGCTACCAGGAGCCCGGCGTGCTGATCACCGAGCGGGTCGTGGACACCCTCGTCGGCGCGCTGGTCGGCTTCGCCGCCGCCGTGGCCGTCACCAACCGGCGCGCGGGCGACCGTGTCGAGCGGGCGGTGGCCGCCGTGGACCGCGCCCGTGAGCGCGCCGCCCGCCTGCTGGCCGAACCCCATGCGGCGCCCGGCGCCCTGGACGCCGCCCACCGCGCCCTGGCCGCCGCGCTGGTCGAGCTGCGGGCCACCGCCGACGCCGCGGCCGGCGAGTGGTGGCAGCGCGCACTGCCCCAGGAGAGGGTGGTGCGCGCCGAGCAGGCCGGACACCGTACGCTCGCGGCCATGGTCCGCCGCCGGACCGACGTGGAGGCGGCGCGGCCGGACCAGAGCGCGGGGACGACGACGGAGGACATACGGCCATGACGGCAAGCGCGGAGCACCCGGTGAACGACGGCGCCGCGGCGGGCACGGCGGCAGGGGACACCGTGGCCGCGGTCGTCCGGCAGTGGCGGGCCGTCCGCCCCGGTCTCGACACCGGCCCCATGGAGATCATCGGCCGCATCAACCGCTGCGCCGCCCTCCTCCAGCAGGCCGAGGACGCTCCGCTGCGCCGGGCCGGGCTGAGCCGTCCCGAGTTCGACCTGCTGGGGGCCCTGCGCCGAACCGGCCACGAGCTGACCCCGGGGGAGCTGGCCCGCGAGACCTTCTCCTCGGGCGCCGCCGTCACCAAGCGCCTCAAGCAGCTCACCGAACGCGGTCTGGTCGAGCGCCGCGGCGACACCCGAGACCGCCGGGTCGCCCACCTCCGCCTCACGGACGCCGGCCGCGACCTCGTCGACGGCATCCTGCCCGAGCAGCTCGCCTACGAGACCGCCGTGCTCTCCGGCATGGACGGCCCGCGGCGGGACGACCTGGCGGCGCTGCTCGGGGAGCTGCTCGGCCAGCTCGAAGGGCGCCTGGACGCGCTGCGGACCTGACGCCGGGCCCCGGCGCCCGCGCTCGCGACACGTCGTGCACCGTGCGGCGGTGGGCGGAGCGGCGGTCGTCGACGGCCGGCCAGCGGTCGCCGTAGACGTTCGGGGTGATGGCCGGCTCCCGCACGAGGTCGCGCGGGAAGCTCAGCGGCACGCGCTCGCCTCGTCCAGGCGGGCGAGGGCGTCCGCGTCCGGGTCTGCGGTGCGCTCGACCGCGAACCACCGAGGACGCACGCAGGCGGTGTCAGCCCCCGGGCGCGCCGTACACCCCGAACATAGCCCCCTGCGGATCCCGCAGCACCGCGATGCGCGGCCCCTCGGGAAGCGAGGTCGGCACCATGAGGACGCTGCCGGAGCCGCTCATGGCGTCGGCCGCGGCGGTGTCCGCGTCCGCCACCGCGAAGTACGGCAGCCAGTGCGCCGGCACCTCGTGCGGGAACTTGTCGTCCATCGTCACCATGCCGCCGAAGACGGCGCCGCCGACGCGCCACCGCGGGTAGCGCTCCCCGCCGCCGGAGCTCCAGCCGAAGACCGCGGCGTAGAAGTCCCGGGCCCGGCCGGGTTCGCGGGTCAGCAGTTCCACCCAGCCCAGCGCCCCCGCCGCGTTGAACAGCCCGGCGCCCGTGAAGGCGCGGGCCTGCCACACCTGGAACACCGCCCCGTCCGGATCCGCGGCCACCGCGAAGCGGCCCGCGTCGAACACGTCCGCCGGGCCGAGCAGGACCGCCCCGCCGGCGTCCGTCACCCGGCGCGCGGCGGCGTCCGCGTCGCCCACGGCGAACGAGACGGTCCACGCCACCGGCTGCCCCGGCTGGTACAGCGGGGTCAGCCCGGCCACCGCCGCGTCGCCGAGGCGCGCGATCGTGTAACCGCCCGTCTGCAGCCGCGCATCGGTCGTCGGGCGCCAGCCGAACAGCTTGGTGTAGAACCGCCTGGCCGCCGCCACGTCGCTGGTCCCCAGCTCGGCCCAGCAGGGCCCGCCGGTCACCGGTCGGTCGAGCTTCATGGCGTCGGGCGTCCCTTCCGCGGTCCTGGCCGGGCCCCCTCCAGCACGCTAAGCCTCCGCCAGGACTCCGGCCATCCGGCACCAGGACACCGGTGCGCGCGCCCCCGGGCCCGGCCACCCGCACGGGCCGTCCGCGGATCGGCCGGGACCACCGAGGTGTCCGCCCGGATGAGCTCAGATCCCCGGCCGGTACCGCAGCGGATGGTCCGCCGGCACCTCCACCAGCACGATCGGCGTCCCGTCCGGGTCCGCGATCCACATCTCCACCAGCCCCCACGGCTCCCGCGCCGGGGGCCGGGTGATCTCGACACCCCGCGAGCGCAGCTCGTCGCGGGCGGCGGCGACATCCGGGACCTGGAGCCACAGCCGCACGGCCGGGGGCGGCGGGGTGTCCGAGCGGCCGGAGACCTCCAGGAAGCCGCCGCCGAGGAAGTAGACCGTGCCGCGCTCCGGGCCCGTACCGAACTCCCGGTAGACGGCCAGGCCCAGTTGCTCGCCGTAGAAGGCGCGGGAACGTTCGGGATCGGTGGGGCGGAGCAGGATCCTGCTGCCGAGTACGTGGACCATGCGACCGGAGCCTAACGGCAGGGTTACCCTCGTCCGTGCCCACGCCGCGCCCGAGACGGGAGACACCACCATGGCCACCACCGCGACCGGACTGACGTTCCGCGACGCCGCCGACGCCGACGTGGACGAGCTCGTCGCGCTGATCGAGTCGGCGTACCGCGGAGAGTCCAGCCGGGCCGGGTGGACGACCGAGGCGGACATCCTCCAGGGGCAGCGCACCGACCCGGAGGGCGTGCGGGAGGTCGTCAAGTCGCCCGACAGCAGGCTGCTGACGGTGGAGCGGGACGGGCGGATCGTGGCCTGCTGCCAGCTGGAGCACCGCGGGGCGTACGCCTACTTCGGGATGTTCGCGGTCAGCCCGGCGCTCCAGGGCGCGGGCCTGGGCAGGACCGTCCTCGCCGAGGCCGAGCGGCAGGCCCGCGAGGCCTGGGGCGTGGCGGAGATGCACATGACCGTGATCTCCGTCCGCGAAGAGCTCATCGCCTGGTACGAGCGCCGCGGCTACCGCCGTACGGGACGCATGTCGCCGTTCCCGTACGGCGAGGAGCGCTTCGGTATCCCGCTCCGCGACGACCTGCGGTTCGAGCTGCTGGTCAAGCCGCTGGTGTGATCCTCACGCGGTGAAGCGGCCGGTGCGCTTGATCTCGGGGCGGTCGGTGGTCGCGCCGTCCAGGCCCAGGGCCCGTACGAGACGCAGGTGGTCCTGGGTGTTCACCACCCAGGCGAAGACCCTCAGCTCCGCCTCGCGCGCCAGCCGCACGACCTCCAGGGTGATCCGGTTGATGTCCAGGCAGAGCGTGGCTGCCCCGGCCTCGACGGCGCGCTCCACGACCTCGGGGCCGTAGTACTGGGCCACCAGCGCCGTGCGCACCCCCGGCACCAGGCGTGCGACCTCCATGATCGCCTCGGCGTGGAAGGAGATCACCTCCACCCGGCCGGCCAGATCCCGGCGGCGCATCACCTCGGCCAGCGTCCGTGCCGCCGCCATGTCCTTGATCTCGGCCTGGAGCGGCACCGACACCGCGTCCAGCACCTCCTCGAAGACCGGGACCCGCTCGCCGCGGCCCGCGTCCAGGGTGCGCAGCTCGGCGAGGGTCTTCCGGGCGATCGGGCCGGTGCCGTCGGTCGTCCGGTCCACGTCCGCGTCGTGCATGACGACCAGGGCGCCGTCCTTGCTCAGATGCAGGTCGAGTTCGACGACGTCGAGGCCGGCCTGCTCGGCGGCGACGAAGGAACGCAGGGTGTTCTCCGGTTCGACACCCATGACTCCGCGGTGACCGATGGTGAGGAAGTTCAAGGTCCGACTCGCTTCCGTCGACTGCGGCGGGCAGAGCGGCAGCGTAGCGCCGACCGGTGCACCCTCCCTCCCCCGGTGTGCCCGACAGGAAAACATGCGGTGAAGGCAGGGGTCAGGCAGGATAATTTCCTGAGGTGCCCCTTGCTGGGAGAAACCCCGTAGACATACGGTGGGACAACGCGAGGTTCTCCTGTGGAGGATGGGACATGACGGAAATTCTTGTGCAGGTGGGTGCGGAGGAGAAGGTTCCTCCCGTGGCCAGGGTGGTGGAGCACCCGGCATGGCCCGTGCTCAAGGATGCCGTGGAGCGGATCCGGCCATGGCAGTCCAAGGACGGGTCGATCGACTTCGACGCCGAGGGCGCCCCGCGGCGCGCCGAGGCCGAGGACGCCGTACGCCGCGTCGCCGGTGCCGTCGAGGAGCTGTCCCCGCTGCTTCCGCACGACCGCGCCTACCACGAGGCCCTCGTGAAGGACCTGCGCCGCTGGGCCGAGGGCGGCTTCCAGGTGCCCGACTTCCTGGACTCGCTGCTGGCCTTCCAGCCCGCCGCGAACCGCTGGGACGGCCTCCAGCACCTGGTCGTCTTCCCGATGTACACCCAGAACGGCAACCCCGACCGCAACCTGGAGGCGGTCGTACTGCGCATGGTCTGGCCCGACTGGCTTGCCGAGCTGGAGCGCACCCGCTACGACAACCCGCTGTTCTGCGGCATCACCTTCGAGGACTTCACGGCCGGGTACGACACCAACTCCGCCGTCCTCTTCCCCGAGACCATCGCCGTGCGCGAGGCCCCCGAGCGCTTCACCTGGGGCGGCATCTTCTGCGACCGCGAGGCCGCCCGCTTCCGCCGGGTCACCGCCGCCGCCGTCGACATCCTGGGCCTTCGGCTGCCCGAGGACATCGCCGCCATGGTCCACGACCAGAAGCGCTGCGAAGAGGCGTTCGTGCTGTGGGACATGATCCACGACCGCACCCACAGCCATGGCGACCTGCCGTTCGACCCGTTCATGATCAAGCAGCGCCAGCCGTTCTGGATGTACGGCCTGGAGGAGCTGCGCTGCGACCTCACCGCCTTCAAGGAGGCCGTGAAGCTGGCGGCCGACGGCGTCCCGCAAGCCCGCGACGTGCAGTACGCGGTGCTGTTCGACCGCATGTTCCGCTTCCCGGTCACCGGCGAGCGCGTCCGCAACTACGACGGCCTCGGCGGCCAGCTCCTCTTCGCCTACCTGCACAAGCACGACGTCGTCCGCTGGACCGACAACACGCTCTCCCTCGACTGGGAGCGCGCCCCGCAGGTCACCAACCAGCTGTGCGCCGAGATCGAGAAGCTGTACCGCGACGGCATCGACCGGCCCAAGCTCGTCCACTGGTTCGCCGGGTACCAGCTGGTCTCCGCCTACCTGGCCCCGCACCCCGGCTCGAAGTGGGCCAAGGGACCGGACGCCCTGGACCTGACCCAGCCGCCGCGCAAGCTCGTGGACGACGTGCTTCCGGACGAGTTTCCGCTGAGCATGTTCTACGAGGCGCTGTCCAAGAAACTGAAGAATGTGATCGCCTCCACCAAGGGCATCACGGCGGACGGCGCGGAGCGGGTCGCCGCATGAGCGACCGCACCACAGACAAGGCTCGGGAGGCGAGGACCATGGGGAACGGGGCGCTCGACGGCGCGGTGATCGCGGTGGCCGGAGCGGGCGGACCCGCCGGCCGGGCCGCGCTGCTGCGGCTCGCCGAGGCGGGGGCGACCGTCGTCGGCTCGGACAACGACCCGCAGCGGCTGGCCGAGGCCGTGGACGCGGCGCGCTACGCGCACGGCGGCGCCACGGTCACCGGCGAGACGGTCGACCTGCTCGACCGGGACGCCACCAAAGGCTGGGCGGACCGGATCGAGAAGGAGTACGGCCGCGTCGACGGCCTGGTCCACCTCGTCGGCGGCTGGCGCGGCAGCCAGACCTTCACCAAGACCGATCTCGGCGACTGGGACCTCCTTGAGAAGCTGCTGATCCGCACGGTGCAGCACACCTCCCTCGCCTTCCACGAACCGCTCCAGCGCAGCGACCGCGGCCGCTACGTCCTGATCAGCGCCGCGGGCGCCACCAGGCCCACCGCGGGCAACGCCGCCTACTCGGCCGCCAAGGCCGCGGCCGAGGCGTGGACGCTGGCCATGGCCGACTACTTCCGCAAGGCGGGGGGCGAACAGGGGCCGACGTCCGCGGCTGCCATCCTGGTGGTGAAGGCGTTGGTGCACGACGCGATGCGCGCCGAGCGCCCCAACGCGAAGTTCGCGGGCTTCACGGACGTCAAGGACCTGGCCGAGGCCGTCGCCGGCGTCTGGGAGAAGCCCGCCGCGGAAGTGAACGGAACCCGTCTGTGGCTGACCGAGAAGCCGTGAACCGACCGAGGACCGACGCGCGTCGCCACCACGACCCCGAGGTCCGCGGTTTCGCCAGCGACAACTACGCCGGCGCCCACCCGGAGGTGCTCGCCGCCCTGGCCCTGGCCAACGGCGGGCACCAGGTCGCCTACGGCGAGGACGCGTACACGGAGAACCTCCAGCGCGTCGTCCGCGGCCACTTCGGGGCGACGGCCGAGGCGTTCCCGGTCTTCAACGGCACCGGAGCCAACGTCGTCGCGCTCCAGTCGGTCACCGACCGCTGGGGCGCGGTGATCTGCGCCGAGAGCGCGCACATCAACGTCGACGAGTGCGGGGCGCCGGAGCGGGTCGGTGGGCTGAAGCTGCTCACCGTCCCCACCCCCGACGGCAAGCTGACCCCCGAGCTGATCGACCGGCAGGCCTACGGCTGGGACGACGAGCACCGCGCCATGCCGCAGGTCGTCTCGATCACCCAGAGCACCGAGCTCGGCACCCTCTACACCCCCGAGGAGATCCGGGCCATCTGCGAGCACGCCCACGCGCGCGGCATGAAGGTCCATCTCGACGGCTCCCGGATAGCCAACGCCGCCGCCTCCCTGGACGTGCCCATGCGGACGTTCACCAACGCGGCCGGGGTCGACATCCTCTCCCTGGGCGGCACCAAGAACGGCGCCCTGTTCGGCGAGGCGGTCGTCGTCATCAACCAGGACGCCGTCCGCCACATGAAGCACCTGCGCAAGCTGTCCATGCAGCTCGCCTCCAAGATGCGCTTCGTGTCCGTGCAGTTGGAGGCGCTGCTCGCCAAGGACCTGTGGCTGCGCAACGCCCGGCACGCCAACGAGATGGCCCAGCGCCTCGCCGAGGGCGTCCGGGCGGTGCACGGGGTGGAGATCCTCTACCCGGTGCAGGCCAACGCGGTCTTCGCCCGGCTGCCGCACGAGGTGAGCGAGCGCCTCCAGAAGCGGTTCCGCTTCTACTTCTGGGACGAGGCCGCGGGCGACGTCCGCTGGATGTGCGCCTTCGACACCACCGAGGAGGACGTGGACGCGTTCGTGGCGGCCCTCAAGGAGGAGATGGCCCGCTAGGCAACGCCGGCGCGAGGCCGGAGCGCCGAGCACAAGTGCATAGGTATGCGGTCACCTGAAAAGTCATTGACTCGCGGGTGATCGCGTTCCTATGCTCTGCGGGCATGGAGCCGATCCAGGAAACCCCCGACCTATCCGCTTACTTGGCTGCGGATGAGGCCATCGACCATGGCCATCCGGCCGTACGGCAGACGTCCGCGCGCCTCGCCAAGGAGGCGGAGGACTCGTATGCCTATGCCCGCCTGGCGTTCGAGTTCGTCCGCGACACGATCCCGCACTCGCGGGACTCCGGCGACCCGCGCGTCACCTGGAGGGCCTCCGACGTCCTGGAGCAGGGCACCGGCATCTGCTACGCCAAGGCCCACGCGCTGGCCGCGCTGCTGCGGGCCGAGGACATCCCCACCGCGCTGTGCTACCAGCGCCTGCTGCACGACGACGGCGCCGGGTACGCGGTGCACGGGCTGGTCGCCGTCCGCTTCAACGGCGCCTGGCACCGCCAGGACCCGCGCGGCAACAAGCCCGGAGTGGACGCCCGGTTCTCCCTGGACGGGGAGCGGCTCGCCTTCGTCCCCGATCCCGGGGCCGGCGAGGTGGACTACCCGGTCCTCCACCCGCGACCGCATCCGGTCGTGCTGGCCGCCCTGAAGGCGGCGCCCGACCGGCCGCACCTGTGGCAGACGCTCCCGACCGGGTTGTGAGGCGAGGCGGGGGTCGCGGTCGCCGCACGGCTCCCGGGACGGAGGGGCGGTCCCCAAGGGCCGTCCGATATCCGCGCGTCCGGCGCGGGCGCGCCCGGGGCGCTCAGTGCGCCTCCGCCGCGCGGACCTCCTCCGCCGTCGGCGCCGTGCCGCCGAGGTGGGCCGGCATCCACCAGGTGTCGTCCGGGCCCTTGGGGCGCGCGGGGTAGGCGCGCTGCGCGGCCTCCAGCAGCTCCTGCACCCGCTCGCGCACCCGGCGCGTGAGCGCGCCCGCGTACTGCTCGCGGGAGGCCTCGATCGCCTCGCCGACCCGGATCGTGACCGGGATGTGGCTGCGCTTGAAGTTGCGCGGCTGGCCCTTGGTCCACAGCCGCTGGGTGCCCCACACCGCCATCGGGATCAGCGGCACGCCCGCCTCCTGCGCCAGGCGCGCGGCACCCGACTTGAAGCTCTTGAGCGTGAACGACTGCGAGATGGTCGCCTCCGGGAAGACCCCGACGATCTCGCCCGACCGCAGGGAGTCCAGGGCGTGCGCGTAGGCGGCCTCGCCCTGGTTGCGGTCGACCGGGATGTGCTTCATCCCGCGCATCAGCGGGCCGGAGACGCGGTGGCGGAAGACGGACTCCTTCGCCATGAAGCGCACCAGCCGCTTCTGCGGCAGCGCCGCCAATCCGTTGAAGACGAAGTCCAGGTAGCTGATGTGGTTGCTCACCAGTACGGCGCCGCCCGAGCGCGGGATGTTCTCCGATCCCCGGCAGTCGATCTGAAGATCCCACACCTTGAAAAGGGTGCGGGCGAGACCGATGACGGGGCGGTAGACGAGTTCTGCCATGGGCCGGACGGACCCTTCCTGTCTCTGCCTGGGAAGGGGCTCCCAGTAAAAGTTACGCGGCCGTAGGTTTACGGCATGTCGCAGATGGTGCCCCAAGAACGGCCGGTGAACCAGTCCTGGTGCCCGTCCGCGGCGTAATCCTCGTCACGTCCCTTCTTTGACCCGCTTTTTGCCCAGTAGTTACCCCGTGTCTACCGTCGCCCGCCCCGCGGCGGCCCCCGTGCCGCCCGCCTTCGCGGGAATCAAGCGCCCGGTGGCGGACACCCGGACGGGGGCGGGAATCTTCGCGGCCCGGTGGACGCTTCCCACAGAGGCGACCGCACCGGAGCGGTGCGCCCCGGTGCCCGCGGCGGGAGCGGCCACGGCACCGGACGACGGACGGAGTGGGAGAGGACGCGTGCGCGAACGCGACGACGGCGTGCGGCTGGATGCCGCCCAACTGGGCGCCGCTCTCGGCGAACGCGCCACGCTCGTACAGTTCTCCAGTGCCTTCTGTGCCCCCTGCCGGGCCACCCGGCGCGTCCTTGGTGAGGTGGCCCGCATGGTGCCGGGCGTCGCCCATATAGAGATCGACGCCGAGGCCCGTCTCGGCCTGGTCCGCGCGCTGGACATCCTCAAGACGCCGACGGTCCTCGTCCTGGACGCGGACGGCCGGGTCGTGCGGCGCGCCACCGGCCAGCCGCGCACCGCGGACGTGATCGCCGCCCTGGGGGAGGCCGTGTGACCCCCCGCTCCGCCGGACCCGCCGCCCGTCCACTCCCGCGCAAGGACCGCTCCATGACGACCCCGCCCGATCTGACCGCGCCCGGACGCGCCGCTCCCGACCTGCTCCGGTCCGTCTTCCGGCGCCATGCCGCGGGAGTCGCCGTGATCACCGCGTGCGGCGAGAGGGGCCCGGCCGGATTCACCGCCACCTCCCTCGCCTCCGTCTCCGCCGAGCCCCCGATGCTCTCCTTCGGCGTCGGCACCGGTGCCTCCAGCTGGCCCGCCATCGCCGCCGCCGGCCACGTCGGCGTGCACATACTCGGTGAGCACCAGCGGGAGCTCGCCGCCACCTTCGCCCGCAGCGGCGCCGACCGCTTCGGCCCGCCGACCGCCTGGCGCGAGGGGCCCGAGGGCGTGCCCGTCCTCGACGGCGTCCTCGCCTGGCTGGTGGGCCGCGTCGTCGCCCGCGTCCCCGCCGGAGACCACCGCGTGGTGCTGGCCGAGGTCGTGCACGGCGACTGCGCCGGACCCGGCCGGCCCCTTCTCTACCACCAGGGACGCTTTACCGCCCTGCGTGACTGACCGCCCGGGGCCCTTCTGCGGAACGGTCGGGTTCCGGTTACGCTGCGTTGCGAAGGTCACAGTTCAAAGCGCTTGCTTAGCGGGCATGAACTGGGTGTACTGACGAGTAATATTCCGGCAGGGAGCGCGGGGACGCCCCGGCCGGGATCGGCCGCTTGGGGCGCCTATGCTGCCTGCAAGCAGGCAGCACTGAAATGTCGACGCAGTAGGAGAGCCGGCGTGAGCTTGAGGATCGTTGTCACCGTGAAGTACGTGCCCGACGCCACTGGCGACCGGCACTTCGCCGATGACCTGACCGTCGACCGTGACGACGTGGACGGTCTGCTCTCCGAACTGGACGAGTACGCGGTCGAGCAGGCGCTGCAGATCTCGGAGAACTCCGACGACGACGTGGAGATCACCGTCCTGACGGTGGGCCCGGAGGACGCCAAGGACGCGCTGCGCAAGGCGCTGTCCATGGGTGCGGACAAGGCGATCCACGTCGAGGACGACGACCTGCACGGCACCGACGCCATCGGCACCTCCCTGGTGCTGGCCAAGGCGATCGAGAAGGCCGGTTACGACCTGGTGATCTCCGGCATGGCCTCCACCGACGGCACCATGGGTGTCGTTCCGGCGCTGCTGGCGGAGCGTCTGGGCGTGCCGCAGGTGACGCTGCTGTCCGAGGTGAGCGTCGAGGACGGCGTCGTCAAGGGCCGCCGCGACGGCGACACCGCGTCGGAGCGGCTGGAGGCGTCCCTGCCGGCGGTGGTCTCGGTCACCGACCAGTCGGGCGAGGCCCGCTACCCCTCCTTCAAGGGCATCATGGCGGCCAAGAAGAAGCCGGTGGAGTCCTGGGACCTCTCGGACCTCGACATCGACGAGGACGAGGTCGGTCTCGAGGGCGCCTACACGACGGTCGACGCGGCGGCCGAGCGCCCGGCCCGCACCGCGGGCACGGTCGTCAAGGACGAGGGCGAGGGCGGCAAGCAGCTCGCTGAGTTCCTCGCGAGCCAGAAGTTCATCTGAGGGCCACGGCCCCTCACCGCCGCTTACGACTTCGCGATTCCGCAAGGAGATCCATCCCATGGCTGAAGTTCTCGTCTACGTCGACCACGTGGACGGTGCCGTCCGCAAGCCCACGCTGGAGCTGCTCACCCTCGCCCGCCGCATCGGCGACCCGGTCGCGGTCGCCCTCGGCAACGGCGCCGCCGACACCGCCGCCACGCTCGCCGAGCACGGCGCGGTGAAGGTCCTCACCCACGACGCGTCCGAGTACGCCGAGTACCTGGTCGTGCCGAAGGTGGACGCGCTCCAGGCCGCCCACGAGGCCGTCTCCCCGGCCGCCGTGCTCGTCCCCTCCTCGGCGGAGGGCAAGGAGATCGCCGCACGTCTGGCGCTGCGCATCGGCTCGGGCATCATCACCGACGCCGTCGACCTGGAGGCCGGCGACGAGGGCCCGGTGGCCACCCAGTCGGTGTTCGCCGCCTCCTACACCACCAAGTCCCGCGTGACCAAGGGCACCCCGGTCATCACGGTCAAGCCGAACTCGGCCGCCGTGGAGGCCGCGCCGGCCGCCGGCGCGGTCGAGGCCCTGTCGGTGACGTTCTCCGAGAAGGCCACCGGCACCAAGATCACGGGCCGTACGCCGCGCGAGTCGACCGGCCGCCCGGAGCTGACCGAGGCCGCCATCGTGGTCTCCGGCGGCCGTGGCGTCAACGGCGCGGAGAACTTCTCGGTCATCGAGGCCCTGGCCGACGAGCTGGGCGCCGCCGTGGGCGCCTCGCGCGCCGCGGTGGACGCGGGCTGGTACCCGCACACCAACCAGGTCGGCCAGACCGGCAAGTCGGTCTCCCCGCAGCTGTACATCGCCTCCGGCATCTCCGGCGCGATCCAGCACCGCGCCGGTATGCAGACCTCCAAGACGATCGTGGCGATCAACAAGGACCCCGAGGCCCCGATCTTCGACCTGGTCGACTACGGCGTCGTCGGCGACCTCTTCGATGTCGTCCCGCAGCTCACCGAGGAGATCAAGACCCGCAAGGGCTGAGCCCCTCCCGCGTCACTCCCGCGGCCCCGCGCCCCGCGCCAAGGCCGCACCGAGGCCCCCGCGACCGTCCCTGGCCGCGGGGGCCTCGGCCGTCCCGTGAGCCGTTCGGCGGGCCGCCCCCGGGGGGGCCCGTCCGGCGGGCCGCCCGGGGCCGTCCCGCGCCGGTTCCGCCGCCCCTCCCAGTGCTGTACTGGACGTCAAAGGGGGTGCCCCGGCCGGAAAGAGGGTGTTGACCGGCGGGAAGGTCGACGGATAACTTCGCTGTGCGGATTATTGATTCCGCACAACGGAAAATAGGAGGGTGTGGAATGGGTCAGCAGGAGAAGGTGGCGACGAGCCTCGCGGGCACCGTGAGCGAGGAGATCAGCGCCTCCCTCGCACCGGTCGACGCGGAGCTGGAACGCCGCTACCCCGGAGACCCCGGCACCCGCCAGCCCGTCCACACGGTCTACGTGCCGGGCGACGTCTTCGCCGCCGACACCATCCGCTCCTGGGGCGACCGGGCGCTCGCCGCGCTCGACGAGCACGCCCCCGACGCCGCGTCCTTCGCCGCCGTGCTCGGGCTGTCCGACGAGCTCGCCGAGCCGGTCTACTCCCGGGTCCGTGCCAAGCTGGAGCGCGAACCGGTCGAAGACCTGCGCATCGACTTCGAGGACGGCTACGGCAACCGCCCCGACGACGAGGAGGACGAGGCCGCCGCCCGCGCGGCCCGCCTCGTCTCCGAGGCGTACGCCCAGGGCACCGCCGCCCCGTACATGGGCATTCGCATGAAGTGCATGGAAGCGGCCGTGCGCGACCGGGGCATCCGCACCCTCGACATCTTCCTCACCGGCCTCATGGAGGCGGGCGGCCTGCCGGACGGGCTGGTGCTCACCCTGCCCAAGGTCACCTACCCCGAGCAGGTCACCGCCATGGCGCGGCTGCTGGAGGCGTTCGAGAAGGCGCACGGGCTGGAGCCCGGCCGGATCGGCTTCGAGATCCAGATCGAGACCAGCCAGTCCATCCTCGGGTCCGACGGCGCCGCCACCGTCGCCCGCATGATCCAGGCCGCCGAGGGCCGCGCCACCGGCCTGCACTACGGCACCTTCGACTACAGCGCCTGCCTCGGTGTCTCCGCCGCCTACCAGGCCAGCGACCACCCGGCCGCCGATCACGCCAAGGCCGTCATGCAGGTCGCCGCCGCCGGCACCGGCGTCCGCGTCTCGGACGGCTCCACCAACGTCCTGCCGGTCGGTCCGACCGAGAAGGTCCACGACGCCTGGCGCCTGCACTTCGGTCTCACCCGCCGCGCCCTGGCCCGCGCCTACTACCAGGGCTGGGACATGCACCCCGGCCACATCCCCACCCGCTACGCCGCCGTCTTCGCCTTCTACCGCGAGGGCTTCGAGCAGGCCGCCGGCCGCCTCGCCCGCTACGCCAGCCACACCGGCGGCGACGTCATGGACGAGCCCGCCACCGCCAAGGCCCTCAGCGGCTACCTGCTGCGCGGCCTGGACTGCGGCGCCCTCGACACCGCCGAGGTGGCCCGGCTGACCGGCCTGACCCGCGCCGACCTGGAGGGCTTCGCCGCGCCCCGGCGCGGCGACTTGACGGCCTCGGCGCAGTAGCCGGCCGCTGCGGCGGTGCCCCTTCGCGAGGCCGCGGCCGGGGTACCGCCGCGCCCGCCAGGTGCGGGCCGCGTCCGCCGGCGGTGAGCCCCTCGGCCCGGGCGGGGGGTACCGGAGGGCGCCCGGCGCCCGGCGCGGGCACCGGCTCGTCCTCGGCGCACCCGCCCGCCGGGGCGGTGGGGACCGGCGGCGCCCCGGCGCTCGGTCCGCCCGGCCGGCGGCGCCCCCGGACGCGGCGGGCCGGGCAGGGCGACCGCCCGCGGCGTCCGGTCCGCGGCGGGCCGCTCAGTGGGCGGGCGGCAGCTCGCCCGAGCCCCGGGTGATCAGCCGGGTCGGCAGCTCGATCCGCTCGGGCGCGACCAGGGTGCCGTCCAGCTGCCGGAAGAGCCGCTCGGCGGCGGTGCGGCCGAGGGCCGCCGCGTCCTGGGCGACGACCGTGACCCCCGGCTGGAGCAGGTCGGCCAGTTCGATGTCGTCGAAGCCCACGAGGGCGACGCGGCGGGAGTGCTCGGCCAGGACGCGGATCACGGTGACCGTCACCCGGTTGTTGCCGGTGAAGACCGCGGTGACCGGATGCGGATCCGAGAGCATCTCCTCGGCCGCCCGCCGCACCCGCTCGGGATCCGTGACGCCCAGCGACATCCAGGAGTCCCGCACCGGTATGCCCGCGTCCTCCATGGCCGCCCGGTAGCCGCGCAGCCGCTCGGCCGCGGTGTGGATCCGGGGCATGTCGCCGATGAAGCCGATCCTGCGGTGCCCGTGCGCGATCAGATGGGCCACGCCGTCCCGGGCGCCGCCGAAGTTGTCCGAGAGCACCACGTCCGCGTCGATCCGCCCGGCCGGCCGGTCCACGAACACCGTGGCGACGCCCGCCTTCAGCTCCGGCTCCAGATACCGGTGGTCGTCCCCGGCCGGGATCACCACCAGCCCGTCCACGCGCCGGGCGCACAACGCGAGCACCAGCTCCCGCTCGCGGTCGGGGTCCTCGGCGCTGGACCCGTTGATGAGCAGGGCGCCGTGGGCGCGGGCCACCTCCTCCACCGCGCGGCTGAGCGGCCCGTAGAACGGGTCCGCCAGGTCCTCCAGGACCAGGCCGACGCTCGCCGTGCGGCCCTTGCGGAGCACACGCGCGCTGTCGTTGCGGCGGAAGCCGAGCGCGTCGATGGCCTCCTGGACCCGGCGCTCCGTCTCCGGTGTCACGCCGGGCTCGCCGTTGACCACGCGGGAGACGGTCTTCAGCCCCACCCCGGCGCGGGCGGCGACGTCCTTCATGGTCGGACGGTTGCCGTAGCGGGTCCCGGAGAGGCGGTCGGGGCGGCGGGGCGTCTCGGGCACGGTGCGGTGTCCTGTCCTGTCGTCCACGGGACGCGTCGGTCCCTGCGGTGATCTTTGAGGATGTGGCGTCGAGCATAGAGCCTGGACAACGTTGTCAAACCCGGGGGAGACTGTCCACAGCGCCTCCCGGACCGTGCCGTCGCCGCACGGCCGGCCCGGGGTGCCCTTTTGCGTGTTTTTCCAGGTTTCTTTTCCAGGTTTCTCATGGTGGACGGGGAGATCCGACTCTGATGCACACCGACCTCGTGGCCGCGCTGGACATCGGCGGCACCAAGATCGCCGGAGCGCTGGTGGACGGCGCCGGCCGCATCCTGGTACGCGCCCAGCGCGCCACGCCCGCGCAGGAGGACGGCGAGAGCGTGATGCGGGCCGTCGGGGAGGTGCTCGGTGAGCTGAGCGCCTCTCCGCTGTGGGCGCGCGCCGCGGCGGTCGGCATCGGCAGCGCCGGCCCGGTGGACGCCGCCGCGGGCACGGTGAGCCCGGTCAACGTGCCCGGCTGGCGCGACTACCCCCTGGTCGCGCGGGTCCGGGCCGCGACCGGGGGGCTGCCCGTCGAGCTGATCGGCGACGGCGTGGCCATCGCGGCGGCCGAACACTGGCAAGGCGCCGCCCGCGGACACGACAACGCGCTGTGCATGGTGGTCTCCACCGGAGTCGGCGGCGGCCTGGTCCTCGACGGGCGGCTGCATCCCGGCCCGACCGGCAACGCCGGTCACATCGGCCACATCAGCGTGGAACTCGACGGCGACCCCTGCCCGTGCGGGGCGCGCGGGTGCGTGGAGCGGATCGCGAGCGGTCCGAACATCGCGCGGCGGGCCCTCGGCAACGGCTGGCGGCCCGGCCCCGACGGCGACGTCTCCGCCGCCGCGGTGGCCGCCGCCGCCCGGGCCGGCGACCCGGTCGCCGTGGCCTCCTTCCGGCGGGCGGCCCGGGCGCTGGCCGCCGGTATCGCGGCCACCGCGACCCTCGTCGAGATCGACATCGCGGTGATCGGCGGAGGCGTGGGCAAGGCGGGCGAGGTGCTCTTCGCCCCGCTGCGCGAGGCCCTGGCCGACTACGCCACCCTGTCCTTCACCCGCCGCCTGACGGTGGCCCCCGCCCAGATGGGGACGGACGCCGGACTGGTCGGAGCGGCGGCGGCCATCCTCACCAGGCGGGGGGACACGGCTCCGGCGGGGGTGTAGGGCGCCCGCGGCGAGGCGCTGCCGTGCGGTGTTCCCCGCGCACCGGGGCGTCCCGCGGGCGGGTGGCGCGGTACGGGAGGACAGAAGCGTTTCCCCGCGGCATCGCCCGCACCCGTGTCCCCGGCCCGCCCGCGCAGTTGAACCCGGCATGAAGAAGCGCTGCATGCTCGCCCTCGCCTCCCTCGCCGCCGGCTTCGTCGTCGCGGCCGTCACCCCCTCCCACGCCGCGCACGCGACCCCACTCGGTCCCGACGTGACGGACGACACTCTCAGCACCCTCGAACAGAGCACCGGCGACGACAGTTTCGCCTTCGCCGTCCAGCCGGAGGGTGACCAGTACTGATCCCATCCTGTCCACCGGAGCGCGCACGGCGCCGGTGCCCCGCGGCGACGGGGCGCCGGCGCCGTTGCCGTGTGCCCTCAACTGCGCCTGGTTTCCATGGCAGGGTGGAGCGGGCAAGCCACAGGGGGCCAACAGAAGAGGGGGACCTGTGACCGTCGTCTGGATCAACGGCGCGTTCGGTGCGGGCAAGACGTCCACCGCACGGGAACTGATCGAACTGATCCCGAACAGCACGCTCTTCGACCCTGAGGTGATCGGCACGGGGCTCACCCATCTGCTGCCCCCCAAGCGCCTCGCCGAGGCCGGCGACTTCCAGGACCTTCCGATCTGGCGCCGCCTCGTGGTCGATACGGCGGCGGCGCTGCTCGCCGAGCTCGGCGGGACCCTGGTCGTGCCCATGGCCCTGCTGCGCCAGGAGTACCGGGACGAGATCTTCGGCGGCCTCGCCGCCCGCCGGATTCCGGTACGGCACATCCTCCTGGCCCCGGCTGAAACGATCCTGCGGGAGCGGATAGCCAGCCGGGAGGCCCCGCCGGACCTCCCCGAGGGCGAGATACGGATACGCCAGTGGTCCTACGACCACATCGAGCCCTACCGGGCCGCCCTCGCCTCCTGGCTGACCGCCGACGCCCACCCGATCGACACCAGCGCCCTCACGCCGCGCGAGACCGCCGCCCGCATCGCCGAGGCCGTCGGCTCCGGTGCCGCGCCCGTCTGCGACATCGTGCAGACGCCCGAGCCGACCGCCGAGACCCTCGCCGCCGGCGTCCTCCTCTTCGACGAGCGGGACCGGGTGCTGCTCGTCGACCCCACCTACAAGCCCGGCTGGGAGTTCCCCGGCGGCATCGTGGAACCCGGCGAGGCGCCCGCCCGCGCCGGCATCCGCGAGGTGGAGGAGGAGACCGGCATCGTCCTGGACGACGTACCCTCCCTGCTCGTCGTCGACTGGGAGCGGCCCGCGCCGCCCGGCTTCGGCGGGCTGCGCCTGCTCTTCGACGGCGGCCGTCTCGACTCCGCCGAGGCCGGGCGGCTGCTGCTGCCGGGGCCCGAGCTGCGCGGCTGCCGCTTCGTCACCGAGGCCGAGGCCGCCGACCTGCTGCCCCCGGTCCGCTACGAACGCCTCCGCTGGGCTCTCCGGGCCCGGGAACGCGGAGCGGCCCTCTACCTGGAGGCCGGAGTCCCGGTCGGCTGACGGCGGCCCGGCGCGCCCCGGCCGTCCCCGCCGGGCAGGCCGGGGCGCGCCGGGCCGCCTCCGCGCCGCGGCGGCGACCGGAACCGGGAGGCGACGGCCTCCGCCCGGCCGGCGGCCTGCACCTCCGACGGGGCACTCCCGCCGACGGGGGAGGCGGCCACGGCACCGCCCGGGAACGGCGCCCGGTGGTGCGGCGGTCAGCTCGCCGCGTAGTTGAGCAGGAACAGCGCCTCCGCCACCGACAGCCGCTCCAGCTCCTCGGGCGACACGCTCTCGTTCACGGCGTGGATCCGGGCCTCCGGCTCGCTCAGGCCGATCAGGAGGATCTCCGCCCGCGGGTACAGGGCGGCGAGGGTGTTGCACAGCGGGATGGAGCCGCCCTGGCCGGCGTACTGCATCTCCTGGCCGGGATAGGCCACCGCCATCGCCTCGGCCATGGCCTTGTACGCCGGGCTGCTGGTGTCGGCGCGGAACGCCTGGCCCTGGCCGATCTGCTCGACGCCGACCCGCGCCCCCCACGGCGTGTGCGCCTCCAGGTGCGCCATGAGGAGCCTGGTCGCCTCGGCGGCGTCCACGCCCGGCGGCACCCGCAGGCTGACCAGCGCGCGGGCGCTCGCCTGCACCGACGGGGTGGCGCCCACGACCGGCGGGCAGTCGATGCCGATCACCGTGACGGCCGGACGCGCCCAGATGCGGTCGGCGACCGTGCCGGAGCCGATCAGTTCCACCCCGTCCAGCACCTTGGCGTCCCGGCGGAACTGCTCCTCGTCGTACCGCAGGCCCTCCCACCGAGCGTCGGAGGTGAGCCCGTCGACGGTCGTCGTGCCGTCCTCGGCGCGCAGCGAGTCCAGCGCGCGGATCAGGGCGGCCAGCGCGTCGGGGGCGGCGCCGCCGAACTGGCCCGAGTGCAGATTGCCCGCCAGGGTGTCGACCCGCACACGGACGAGGGTCATGCCGCGCAGGGTGGAGGTGACCGTCGGCAGACCGGCCCGGAAGTTGCCCGCGTCGCCGATGACGACGGTGTCGGCCGCCAGCAGCTCCGGGTGCTCCTCGGCGTACCGCTCCAGGCCGCCCGTGCCCTGCTCCTCCGACCCCTCGGCGACCACCTTGACGTGCACCGGGACGCCGCCGTTGGCCTTCAGCGCCCGCAGCGCCAGCAGGTGCATGATCAAGCCGCCCTTGCAGTCGGCGGCCCCGCGTCCGTACCAGCGGCCGTCGCGCTCGGTCAGCTCGAAGGGCGGGGTGTCCCAGCCGGCCTCGTCGAGCGGGGGCTGCACGTCGTAGTGGGCGTAGAGCAGCACCGTCTTCGCGCCCTCGGGGCCGGGCAGGTAGCCGTACACCGACTGCGTGCCGTCCGGGGTGTCCAGCAGCGCCACGTCCTGGAAGCCCTCGGCGCGCAGCGCGTCGGCTATCCAGTTCGCGGCGGCCTCGCTCTCGCTCCGCGGGAACTGGCCGAAGTCCGCCACCGACTTGAAGGCCACCAGTTCGGCGAGCTCCTCCTTCGCCCTGGGCATCAGCGAGGCGACGGTCCCGGCGACCGGATGCGACGACATGGGCACGCTCCTTGTGGGTGCGACGTTGTACAGGTGGTCGATCCTCGCACAGCGGGGCGCGGCTCCTCGTACGGCGGCCGGGCTCCCGGCGCGGTGGCCCGCGGATCCTCGGGCGGGGGCCCGCGGCGATGCCGCCGTAGGATGCGGGGGACAGGAGCGGCATGCGGCTGGATCGGAGCGGTAGACCATCGTGAGCAGCGAGAACTCTTCGGCGGAGGACGCGCGGCAGGTGTGGGACGTCGTGGTGGTGGGGGCGGGACCCGCGGGGGCCTCGGCCGCCTACGCGGCGGCGGTCGCCGGGCGGCGCGTGCTGTTGCTGGAGAAGGCCGAGCTGCCCCGCTACAAGACGTGCGGCGGCGGCATCATCGGCCCCTCGCGCGACGCCCTGCCGCCCGGCTTCGAACTGCCCTTCAAGGACCGCGTGCACGCCGTCACCTTCTCCCACAACGGACGCTTCACCCGGACGCGCCGCTCCCGGCAGATGCTCTTCGGGCTGATCAACCGGCCCGAGTTCGACCAGCAGCTCGTCGAGCACGCGCAGAAGGCGGGCGCCGAACTGCGCACCGGCGTGACCGTCTCGCGGGTCGAGCAGCACGGATCGGCCGTGCCGGACCGGCGCACGGTCGCCGTCGTCCTCCAGGGCGGCGAGACCGTGCTCGCGCGGGCCGTCGTCGGCGCGGACGGCAGCGCCAGCCGCATAGGAGCCCACGTCGGGGTCAAGCTCGACCAGGTCGATCTCGGGCTGGAGGCCGAGATCCCGGTGCCGGAGACGGTCGCCGAGGACTGGAAGGGGCGGGTCCTCATCGACTGGGGGCCGATGCCCGGCAGTTACGGCTGGGTCTTCCCCAAGGGCGACACGCTGACGGTCGGTGTGATCTCCGCCCGGGGCGAAGGCGCCGCGACCAAACGGTACTTGGAGGACTTCATCGGCCGGCTCGGTCTCGCCGGCTTCGAACCGAGCATCTCCTCCGGCCACCTGACCCGCTGCCGCGCCGAGGACTCACCGCTCTCGCGCGGCCGGGTCCTGGTGTGCGGGGACGCGGCGGGGCTCCTGGAGCCGTGGACCCGCGAGGGCATCTCGTTCGCGCTGCGGTCGGGGCGGCTCGCGGGGGAGTGGGCGGTGCGGATCGCCGAGGCGCACGACGCCGTGGACACACGCAGGCAGGCCCTGAACTACGCGTTCGCCGTCAAGGCCGGCCTCGGCGTGGAGATGAGCGTCGGCAAGCGCATGCTCGCCGTCTTCGAACGGCGTCCGGGGATCTTCCACGCCGCGCTGACCGGTTTCCGGCCCGCCTGGCGGGCCTTCAAGGACATCACGCAGGGTTCGTCGTCGCTGGGCGAACTGGTCCGCGGCCACCCGATGGCCCAGCGCGCCCTGAACGCGCTGGACCGCCGGCCGGCCGACGGCCCGGCCGGCGGCCCGGCCGGCTCCTAGGGCGGATCCCACCCGGTCAGCCCGTGGGCGGGACGACCGTGATGCGGAAGACCGGGTGGTCGGGGGCCGAGGCGATGATCTCCTCGTCGGAGGACTGGGCGGTGACCCCCTGGAAGTACTGGTTGACCTCCCAGCCCCACTTCTCCAGATAGGTCCGCAGGATGGGGAGCTTCTCCTCGTCGGGGAGCTCCACCGCGGTGAAGGCGCGGACCTCGCGTCCGACGCGCAGTTCCCCGCCGCCGGCGGCGCGCATGTTGCGCACCCACTGCGAGTGTCCGCGCGCCGAGACCAGATACCGCGCGCCGTCGTGGGTGTGCGGGTTGACCGGGATGCGCTGCATCCGTCCGCTGGTGCGGCCGCGGACGGACATCTCCGCGGTGCCCGCGAGGCTCAGGCCGTGCCGGGCCAGCCAGCCGACGACTCGGTTCAGCCGGACGGCCATCGGGCTGCCCTTGAGGTAGTACGGCGATGACGGCGTCGGTGACGGTGGCATGCGGGCCCCCAGGAGGTTGCGAGAGAGTGGCGCTCGCAATTGTGAGCAGTGATCTCTCTTTCGTGGGTCCAGTCTGAACGAGGGGGGTGGTCTCGCGCAAGAGCACTGCTCTCTTTTGCGTGTGCTGATCTCTTTTGCGTGCACTGCTCTGATCTTCATGGAACACTGGCCGCCATGAGCAGCACCGCACACGGCGCCCGCGCACGGGCCAGGGCCGAGGTCACCGCCGCCATCAAGGACGAGGCGCGCAGGCAGCTGGCGGCGGAGGGCGCCGCCGAGCTGTCGCTGCGTGCCGTGGCACGCGCCCTCGGTATGGCCTCCTCCGCCCTCTACCGCTACTTCCCCAGCCGCGACGACCTGCTGACCGCGCTGATCATCGACGCCTACGACTCGCTCGGCGAGGCCGCCGAGGCGGCGCACGGCGCCGAGGCGGAGGCGGGCCCCGTACAGCGCTGGATCGTGGTGTGCGAGGCCGTCCGCGCCTGGGCGCTGGCGCACCCCCACGAGTACACGCTGATCTACGGCTCACCGGTCCCCGGCTACACGGCGCCCGCGGACACCGTCCCCGCCGCGTCCCGTGTCGGGCTCCTGCTCATCGGCATCACGAGGGACGCGCATCAGGGCCTGGGGCTCGCCAAGCCCCGGCTGCCCGCCGAGCTGCGGCCCGAGGCCGTGCGGATGGCCGCGGACCTCGCTCCCGATCTGCCGCCGGAGGTCGTCGCGGCGCTCGTCGCGGCCTGGGCCCAGCTGTTCGGGCTGGTCGGGTTCGAGCTGTTCGGGCACTTCCACCGGATCGTGGAGGACCGGGAGGCGTTCTTCCGGCACGCCGTCGCCCAACTCGCCCACGGCGTCGGCCTGGTGTACCCGCAGAAGGGTCGGCCCGGCGGCGCGGCCACGGGAGAGGGGTGACGGGCCGCGGGCCGGGCGCCTCACGCCACGGGAGCCGGGAGCGCCGGCAGCAGCGCCGCGTCCTGCCGCAGGACGCGGGCGTGCAGGGACCGCAGCCCGGGCCCCGGGTCCGCGCCCAGCGCCTCGGCGAGCCGCCGCCGGGCCGCCTCGTAGGCGGCGAGCGCGTCGCCCGGGCGGCCGGCACGGCACAGGGCGAGCATCAGCAGCTCGGCGAGGCGTTCCCGCAGGGGGTGGGCGGCGACCAGCCGGACGAGTTCGTGGACGTACCCGAAGGAGTTGCCGAGCTCGATCTCGGCGGCCAGCCGCGCTTCGAGGACGGTGAGGCGTTTCTCCGTCCAGCGGAGCCGTTCCGCCGCCAGACAGGGAGCCTGTAGGCCCTCGGCGAACTCCCCGCGCCACAACGCCTCGGCGCGGCGGGCCAGTTCGGCCGCCCGGCGCAGGTCACCGGCGTCACGGGCGGCCATCGCCGCGTCCACGGCCGCCCGCCGCTCGTGCAGATCGTCGGCCCGGACACCGGTGAGCCAGTAGCCGCTGCCGGTCCACGCCAGTTCCGCGTCGGCGCCCAGTGCGCGGCGCAGCCCGGAGACGTACTTCTGCACGAGGTTGCGCACATGAACCGGCGGGGTCCCGCCCCACACGGCGTCGACCAGTCCGTCGTAGGACAGGGGACGTCCCTCCTGGAGCAGCAGGACGGCGAGCACCGCCCGCTGCTTCGGCGGGCCGAGCGGGACCTCGGCACCGTCCCGCACGGCGCGCAGCGGACCGAGCACCTCGCATCGCAGGCCCCCCGGTGTCCGCCCGGACCCCGCGGCCTCCCTCGTGCGTGCCGCCCCCGCCGCCGTCGCCGTCCCCTCACCCATGTGCCGAGCGTAACCCGGACGCCGGCTGCTAGGCGTCGGTGCCGGTACGGCCGGGTCGCGCCGACCGCCGGAAGCGGACCAGCACACTGACGACCCGGACGACGAACACGGCGGCCGCCACCGTCGTCCCGGCCCCGACGAGCGTGCCGCGCGCGCCACCCGCCAGGCCGAAGACGTACGCCGGTCCCGCCACGGCTGCGAACAGCACGGCCGCGGCGAACGCCGCGCTGCACAGCGCGTACCCGATCTCGACGGTGACCGCGTCCCGCTCGGCCCGCGTCCGCCGCCCCCCGCGATGTTCCATGCGGTGAGCGTCACAGGGAGGCACCTGGCGGGCAAGCAGACCGGCCGGGCGTGCGAGGCCCCGTGCGGGCGCGGGCGGCCGGTGCGGCGCCGGGCTCAGACCGCGGAGGTGTCGCGCCACAGCGTGGCGACGGAGGCGTCCCCGGTCACGTCCGGGTACGGCTGACGGTTCCACAGCGACAGGTACAGCCGTGCGGCGGGGCCGGCGATCTCGCAGTCGGCGTCCTTCGTGTCGTTCCGCTCGGTGACGGGCGGCTCCTCCGTCAGCCGTACGGTCCATACGGCACCGTCCACGTCCGTGGCCCGCACCCGCAGCACGCGCGGCTTCTCGCTGCGGACCCTGCTCTTGTGCCGGGCGTGGAAGCCGCGCAGCAGCTCGTCGACGCCGTCCGCGGCGAAGCGGGCGGTTATGCCGCCGGGCGTGCCGCCCCGGGCGGACTCGGCGTCGAACCGGTGCACGGTCGTCTCGTGCGCCTGCCGCCGGGCCCAGAAGGCCAGCGGCGAGGGCGCGGGCAGGAAATGCCAGCATTCCAGGCCGGACGGGGCTGCGGTGAGGGTGGAGACCAGGTGGCGGTGGCCTTCCCGGAACCAGGCCAGAAGGCCGGGACCGTCGAGCTCCGGGGCATCGCCCAGAGGGCGGGCGGCGGTGTGCCGCTCGGTGACGAACCCCGCCGCCCAGCGGTGCACCGCCCCCGTGTGCCGCAGCAGGTCCCGCACCTGCCAGCCGGGACAGGTGGGCACGTGGGTGTCGACCCCGGCGGTCTCGGCGGCTTCGGCGAGCAACCGGCCTTCCCGGTCCAGGATTTCGATGTACGCGGCGGTCTCCATGGCAGGCAGTCTGCACGATGGAGTGCGGTCCAAGGGAAGGGTGTCCAGGGCGAGGGCGTTCCAGGGCAAGGGCCGGCGTGCCCGCCGCCGCGCGGCGGCGGCCGTCGCGGTGGGGCGGCGGCGCTCAGTGGCTCGCGGTCTCGCGCGGCGGGCCAGCGGCCGCGTGCCGGGTCGCGAGCGCGACCAGCACGGCCACCGCCGCCAGGACCGCCACGCTGGTGAGCGCGGTGGGCAGCGAGAACCAGTCCGCCATGAAGCCGATCGCGGGCGGCCCGAGGAGCATGCCGCCGTACCCGAGCGTGGACGCCGTCGCCACGCCGCTCGGCCCGCCCAGCGCTCCGGCGCGTTCCACCGCCACCGGGAAGATGTTGGCGAGGCCGAGCCCGGTGACGGCGAAGCCGAGCAGGGCGGCCCAGACCGACGGGGCGAGCGCGCCGAGCAGCATGCCCGCCACGGCGGTCGTGCCGCCCACCACCACCGTGCGGGTGCGGCCCAGGTGCTCCAGCAGGGTCGTCCCGCTGAGTCTGCCGATCGTCATGGCCAGCGCGAAGCAGGAGTAACCCGCCGCCGCCGAGCCCGCCGACGCGTCCAGGTCCTGTTCCAGGTGCAGGGCGCCCCAGTCGGCCATGGCGCCCTCGCCGTAGGCGGTGCACAGGGCGATCAGGCCGAAGGTGAGCACGAGGGCGCGAGTACGGCCGGCCGGCGGGTGCGGCGCGGCGTCGTGCCGGGGCGCGGACTCCGGCGGTACGGGCGGCTCGCAGCGCAGCAGCAGACGGCCCGCGACGAGGGTGACGAGCAGGCCGATCAGGGTGAGGCCGAACAGATGCCGCACCGGGGAGAGTGACCCGGCGACGAGACCGCCCAGCCCGGCCCCGGCCATCCCGCCCAGGCTGAAGGCGGCGTGGAAACTGGGCATGATGGGGCGCCGCGCCACCGCGACCAGGTCGACGGCGGCGCTGTTGAAGGCGACGTTGATCCCGCCGTACGCGCTGCCGAACACGAGCAGGACGGCGCCGAGGGCGAGCGCGGAGTGGGTCAGCGGCGGCAGGGCCACGCTCAGGGAGAGCAGGACGGCGCAGGCGACGGTGACGGGGTGGCTGCCGTAACGGCGGCAGAGGCGGCCGGTGAGCGTCATCGTGACGACCGCGCCGGCGGAGACGCCGAGGAGAGCGAGTCCGAGGGCGCTGGCGGAGGCGCCGGTCTGCTCCTTGATGGCGGGGATGCGGACGACCCAGCCGGCGAAGACGAAGCCGTCGAGGGCGAAGAAGGCGGTGAGGGCGATGCGGAGGCGGGCGAGGTCGTCGCGGGGACCCGGCACGACGCTGTGCGAACGGGTTTTGTTTATGAGCGGCACAAAGTCAGGGTAGGAAGGAGGAAGGGCAACGGCAAGGGGAGGGGAAGCGGCGGGGGGCGAGGGGGGCCGCGGCGCGGCCGGGCTCCCGCCCGCGCGGACGCCCGCGCCGCGCAGGGGGCCCCGTCGTTTCCCCCACCCGGGGCGGGCCGCTTCGGGGGCTCCGGCACGGTCACCTGACCGGCCGTGCGACGCTCCGGGCGGCGTCGCATACGCTCGGCACCACCATGAAGAGCCACCTGACCCCCCTGGAGCCGAAGGCCGACAAGGCCACGGTGCGACGGCACAACCTCAGCCTGGTGCTGCGGGCCGTGCATGACGCGGGGGAGGCGACCAGGGCCGGGATCGCGACGCACGTGGGCCTCACCCGGGCCGCGGTGTCGTCCCTGGTCGAGCAGTTGCTGGCGTACGGCTTCGTCAGCGAGTGGGGCAAGACGAGCAGCGGGCAGGCCGGACGGCCGGGGACCGTGCTGAAGATGGCCCGGTCGGGGCCGGCCGGGCTCGGGGTCGAGATCAACATCGACTACATCGCCGTCTGCGTGGTCGACCTCGCCGGCACCGACCGCGTCCGCCTGGTCGAGCACGTCGACAACCGCGGGGTGCGGCCGTCGGAGGTGCTGGCGCGCGCCGCCCGTCTCACCGCCCGCGCCATCGGGTCGGCCGCCGAGCAGGAACTGACGCCGGCCGGCGTCCACGTGGCGCTGCCGGGCCTGGTGACCGGCGGCACCGTGCGCCAGGCACCCAACCTCGGCTGGCAGCGCGTCGCCGTGGAAGGGCTGTTCGCCCAGGCGCTGCTGGCGCTCCCCACCCCGCACCGGGCGCTGCCGGTCAGCTCCGACAACGAGGCCAACGTCGCCGCGCTCGCCGAGCTGTGGTACGGCGCGGGCACCGAGGGCGTGCGCAGCTTCCTGTACCTGACCGGCGAGATCGGCATCGGCGGCGCCCTGGTCCTGGGCGGCGAACTGCTGCGCGGCGCGCACGGCTTCGCCGGGGAGATCGGGCATATGGTCGTCGACCCGCAGGGGCCGCGCTGCCGGTGCGGCGCCCGCGGCTGCCTGGAGCAGTACGCCGGGCAGAGCGCCCTGCTGGCGGCGGCCGGGCTCGACCCGGACGCGGGGGTCTCGGGCGTCGCCGAGCTCCAGCGGCGGGCCCGGCGCGGCGAGCCGTCCGCCCTGTCCGCGCTGGAGCGGGCGGGACGACAGCTGGGTGTCGTGGTGTCGGGCGCGGTCAACTTGTTCGACCCCGACGCGGTGATGCTCGGCGGCGTCTACCGGGACCTGATGGACTGGCTCGCGCCCGCCGTCGACCGCGAGCTCGCCCTCCGGGTGGTGTCCGGGCTGTGGAGCGCGGGCGGTGACCGGCTGCGGGCCGCCTCCTCGCTGGGGGACGCGGCACGGGGCGCCGCCGGGGTGATCGTCCGCGAGGTGCTCACCGACCCGGTGGCCTATGCCGAACGCGAGCCGGGCTGACCAGCGGGGGGTTGACGCTCCTACCACCGGCGCGTCCCGGGACGCCCGCCCGGCTCCGAGCGGACGGTGGGGCCGGGGCGGGCAGGGCCGGGGCCGTCGCGTCCCGCCGGCCCCGTGCGCCTCGCCGCGGTCAGCGGCGCTGTGCCGCGATCAGCTCCCGGTACCAGTGGTAGCTGTCCTTGGGCGTGCGCCGCTGCGTGTCGTAGTCGACGCGGACGATCCCGAACCGCTTTCCGTAGCCGTACGCCCACTCGAAGTTGTCCAGCAGCGACCAGACGTAGTAGCCGCGGACGTCGACGCCGGCGTCCATCGCCGCCCGCAGCGCCGTGAGATGGTCGCGCAGGTAGGCCACGCGGTCGGCGTCGTGCACCGCCCCGTCGGCGGCGACCGTGTCGTCCTCCGCCGAGCCGTTCTCGGTGATGTGGATCGGCGGCAGCGCCTCCCCGTACTGCTTCTTCAGCCGCACCAGCAGGTCGGTGAAGGTGTCCGGGGCGACCGGCCAGTCCATCGCCGTGTGCCGCACGCCCGGCAGCCGCACCTCCTCGTACCGGTTGTCCGTCGCCACCCGCTTCGCCGGGTCGGGCTCCCGGTGGGGCGCGTCGGCGACCACGATCGGCCGGTAGTAGTTGACGCCGAGGAAGTCCAGTGGCTGGGAGATCAGCTCCAGGTCGCCGTCGCGCCGGAAGTCCTGGCCGGTGATCAGCTCGCCCCAGGTCTCCTCCTCCGTGGCCGGGTAGCGGCCGGCCAGGATCGGCTCGGTCCACACCAGATTGTGCTGGGTGTCCGCGCGGACCACGGCCGCCAGATCGGCGGGGGAGTCGGTGGCCGGCAGGTTCCGGTCGAGGTTGAGCGTGATGCCCACCTCGCGCACCCCGGCCGCCCGCAGCGCCGACACCGCCAGTCCGTGACCCACCAGCAAGTGGTGGGCGGCGGCCAGGGCGCCCCGGCCCTCGCGGGCGCCGGGCGCGTGGCGGCCGACGGAATAGCCGAGGAAGGCGCTGCACCACGGCTCGTTGAGGGTGATCCAGCGCGGCACCCGGTCGCCGAGACGCTCGGCGACGAGGGCCGTGTACGCGGCGAACCGCTCGGCCGTCTCCCGCACCCGCCAGCCGCCCCGGTCCTCCAGCGCCTGGGGCAGGTCCCAGTGGTAGAGGGTGGCGGCCGGTTCGATGCCCGCCGCGAGCAGTTCGTCCACCAGCCGGGAGTAGAAGTCCAGGCCTTTGGGGTTCGCCGGGCCCGAGCCGTCGGGCACGATCCGCGGCCAGGCGATCGAGAAGCGGTAGGAGTCCACCCCCAGGTCGCGCAGCAGCGCCACGTCCTCGGGGTAGCGGTGGTAGTGGTCGCAGGCGACATCACCGGTGTCGCCGCCCGCGACCAGGCCGGGGGTGTGGCTGTAGGTGTCCCAGATCGACGGGCCGCGGCCGTCCTCGCGCGCCGCTCCCTCGATCTGGTACGAGGCGGTCGCCGCGCCGAAGACGAAACCGGGCGGGAAGCCGGGGAAGTCACTCATGGGTCGGGCCATCTCCAAGGGTGCGGTGGTCACTTGACGGATCCGCCGGTGATGCCGGCGGCGATGTACTTCTGGGCCAGGACGAGCAGGATCGCCGCCGGGACCGCGGACAGGACGGACGCCGCCATCACCGAGCCCCAGTCACCGACGTGCGCGCCGATGTACTGATAGATGCCCAGCGTGATCGGCTTGACGTCGTCCGTGGTGTTCAGGGTGAGGGCGAACATGAAGTCGCTCCACGAGAACAGGAACGCGAACAGGCCCGAGGTGATCAGCGAGTTGCGGCTCATGGGCAGCACCACCCGCACGAACGTGCGCACCGGCCCGGCCCCGTCCAGCTGCGCGGCCTCGATCACCTCGCCCGGGATGGACACCATGAAGGACCGCATCAGCACGATGGAGAACGGGATGCCGAGCGAGGCGTCCGCCAGCATCAGGCCGAAGTAGGAGTTGACCAGGCCGAGGTCGACGTACGAGTTGTACAGCGCGTTGGCGATGACGATGCCCGGCACCATCTGGGTGATCAGCGTGCCGAACACGATCCCGCGCGAGCCGCGCAGCCCGAACCGGGCCAGTCCGTACGCCGCCGGGGCCGCGATCAGCAGGCAGATCGCGACGGCGCCGAGCGAGACCGCCAGCGAGGTGAGCAGATGACCGCCCTGGTCGCTGACGGCCTTGGAGAAGCCGGACAGGTCCAGGCCGCCCGGCACCGGGTCGACCTGGAGCAGCCCCGACTCGGGCTGGAGCGCGGTGTTGAGCATCCAGTACAGCGGAAACAGCATCACGCACAGGATGAGCACCCCGGCGAGACTGGAGCCCCAGCGGCGCCGGGGCGTGGTCGGCGTGGGAGCGGCCATGTCCGTCACTTCCCCTCGGTGCGGTTGGCCCGCAGGTAGAACACCGCGAACACCGCGGAGATCAGGATGAGTACGTTGCCGACGACCGCGCCCGCCCCGAAGTCCAGCTGCACGAAGGAGTTCTGGTAGGTGAGCGTGCCGAGGGTCTGGGTGGCGTCGGCGGGACCGCCGTCGGTGAGGGCGAGGATCAGGTCGAGGATCTTGACCGTCGACATGAAGCCGAGCACGAGGACGACCGTGATGACCGGCTTGAGCATCGGCAGGGTGATCGAGCGGAAGGTCCGCCACGCCGACGCGCCGTCCAGCGAGGCCGCCTCGTACAGCTCCTTGGGGATCTCCTGGAGGCCGCCGTACAGGATGACCATGTTGAACGGGATGCCGATCCAGATGTTGACCAGCACGACCGACAGCAGGGCCAGGTCCGGGCTGGTGAGCCACGGCGTGTGACCGTCCAGGCCCACGGTGCCGAGGAACGAGTTCAGCACGCCCGTGTCCTGGTCGAGGATGCGCCGCCACACGATGCCGGACACCACCATGGGCACCAGCCAGGGCAGCAGGATCAGTGAGCGCAGCGCCCCGCTCAGGGGGAACCTGCGGTTGAAGAAGACGGCGAGGGCGAGCCCTACGCAGAACTGCCCGAGCAGCGAGCCGGCGGTGAAGACGAGCGTGTGCCACAGGGCCTTGCCGAACAGGGCGTCCTGGAACACGTTCGCCCAGTTGTCGGTGCCGTTGAAGGGCGCCTCGCCGGTGAAGAACGTCTTCGGTGTGTAGTGCTGGAAGCTCATCACGACGTTGCGGACGAGCGGGTAGCCGAAGAACAGCAGCATGAAGACGACCGCGGGGGCGACGAACCCCCACTGGGCGAGCCGGCGGCGCAGCCGGCCGGGGCCGGCGGAGCGGGCCGGTGGGACGGTGGTGGCCGGCGCCGGAGCGGTGGCGGTGGACATGACGGCGTACCTCAGTTCCCGCTCGTGGCCCGCTGCTGGGCGCGCTGGAGGGCGGCTTCGCTGGTCTGGCCGGTCAGGGCGGACTGGAAGGCGCTCTGGAGGGCGAGCGACACGTTGGGCCAGCCGGCGCCGAGCCGCGCCGTACGGGACCGGGCGGCGGCCACCTGGTCGGCGAGGGCGTCCAGCTCGGGCACCCGCTCCCGCCAGACGGCGGCGGCCTTGGCGTTGGCCGGGACCATCCAGCTGTTGAGCGCGTAGGTCAGCTGCTCCTTCTCACCCGCCAGGCAGGCGACGATCCGGCCGGCCGTCCGCTCCCGCTCCGCGTCCCCGGTGCGGGGCACGGTGAGCACGGCCCCGCCCAGCGGGCCGACCGACGTGGCCCCCGCCTCGGGCACCGGGATCTCGGCGATGCCCCAGTGCAGCGACTTCTTGCTGTTGAGCGTCTCCACCTGCCACGGCCCGTTGATCATCATGGCCGCGTTGCCCGCCATGAACTGGTCGTTGACGTCCGCCTGCGTCCAGTTGACCGTCGACTTCGACAGCGAGCCGTCCTTCAGCAGCGCCTTCCAGTAGTCGAGCGCCTCCACGACCCGCGGGCCGTCCAGCTTCCGCTCGTCGCCGCCGTTGGACCACATGAACGGGGTGAACTGGAAGACGCCGTCCTCCGCGCCGCCCGCGCTCAGCGCCAGCCCGTACCGCCTGCCCTCGGTCAGCTTCCGCGCCGTCTCGCGCAGCTCGGCCCAGGTGGTGGGCACCCGTACCCCGGCCTCGTCGAGGATGTCCTTGTTGTAGAAGAGCGCGAGGGTGTTCACCGACCGCGCCGCGCCGTAGTACGTCCCCTGGTAGGAGCCGAAGTCCACGATCCCCTCGGGGATGTCCCGGGTGCTCAGGCCCAGCGTCCGGAGGTCGACGAGACCGCCGGCCTCCGCGAAGACCGGCATCTCGGAGGCGTCGAACTGCACGATGTCCGGCAGCGACTTCGAGGACGCCATGCGCAGCGCCTTCGTCATCACCTGCGCCGCCGGGACGCTCTGCTGTTCGATCCGCACGCCCAGCCGCTCGCCGCAGCGGGCCATCGCCTCCGCGTCCCAGCGGTGGTAGGACTCGTCGGTCGAGGAGTTCATCACGGTGTACACATCGCCGTCGCGTTGCTGCGCGCAGCCGGCCAGCGCCGCCCCGGCGATCAGGACGGAGGCGGCGGCCAGTGGCGTGACGGCTCCGCGCGAGCGTCCGCGCAGGCGGCGTACGGCGGCCGGAGAAGGTGCTGTCACGGTGGGTGTGCTGCCCCGCGTGAAGCGTTCGGACATTGCTAGCGGCCCTTGCTGTCGTACCGCTCGGCCCCTTCGCCGAACGGATTTGTTTGATGTGATGACTAATACGTCAGCAACGGGTCGGCGCGCTAGGGAAAGTGGCGTCCGTCTCGCTGTTTCGGAGGGTGAAAACCGCTTGTCACTCGGTGATAAGCCCTGGTCACGCTGTTGCTTGCGGCCCGGGGGGTCCCTGGAAGGCATTTGTTTTGTGTACGATCAAATCGCTTCGCGCGGTCCCTTCCGGGGGCCGTCGGACAGCTCCAGGCCGAAACTCCGTCGCCAGTTCGTCGAAGCGCCGTCGAACTCCGTCGAATCGCCGTCGAAACGGCGTCGATCGAGCGTCGAATGGCCGTCGAATTACTGTCGAACGAAGTCGAATGGGCTGGGGCCGGAACAGCTCGGCCGAACAGCTACCGCCGAACGGTTCCCCACCGGACGGATCCCGCCCCACCCGAGGAAGATCATGAAGTTCACCGATGGCTTCTGGCTCGTCCGCGACGGTGTGCGCATCTCGTACGCCACCGACGTCCGTGACGTGCGCTCCGGCGCCGACCGTTTCACCGCCCACGCCGCCGTCCGGAAGGTGACCGGCAGAGGGGGCACGCTCAACGCGCCGCTCCTCACGGTCGACTGCTTCTCCCCGGCCGAGGGCGTGATCGGCGTCCGCGTCACCCACCACGCGGGCAAGCGCCGCCCGGGCCCCGACTTCGCCCTCACCACACCCGCCGGCGAGACCGCCCGGGTGCGCAGGGACGGCACCGTCACGGAACTGACCAGCGGCCCGCTGACCCTGCGCCTGGACGAGTCGGCCCCCTGGGCCCTCGCCTTCCACGACGCGGACGGACGCGAGCTGACCCGGTCGGGGCGCAAGGGCACCGCCTTCGCCGTCACCGGCGACGGCACCCACCACATGCTCGCCCAGCTCGCCCTCGGAGTCGGCGAGCAGATCTACGGCCTCGGCGAGCGGTTCACCCCGTTCGTCAAGAACGGCCAGGTCGTCGACATCTGGCAGGCCGACGGCGGCACCAGCAGCGAACAGGCCTACAAGAACGTCCCCTTCTACCTCTCCTCGCGCGGCTACGGCGTCTTCGTCAACCACCCCGGCGCGGTCTCCTTCGAGGTCGGCTCCGAGTCCGTCGGGCAGGTCCAGTTCAGCGTCGAGGACCAGACGCTGGAGTACTACGTCGTCGCCGGCCCCACCCCCAAGGACGTGCTGACCCGCTACACGGCCCTCACCGGCCGCCCGGCGCTGCCGCCCGCCTGGTCCTTCGGCCTGTGGCTCAGCACCTCCTTCACCACCTCCTACGACGAGCGGACCGTGATGTCCTTCGTCGACGGCATGGCCGAGCGCGGCATCCCCGTGTCCGTCTTCCACTTCGACTGCTTCTGGATGCGCGAGTACCAGTGGTGCGACTTCCAGTGGGACCCGGACGTCTTCCCCGATCCGGAGGGCATGCTGGCCCGGCTGAAGGAGAAGGGCCTGCGGGTCAGCGCCTGGATCAACCCCTACATCGCCCAGAAGTCGCCGCTGTTCGACGAGGCCGCCGCCCTCGGCCACCTGGTGCGCCGGCCCGACGGCGACATCTGGCAGTGGGACCTGTGGCAGGCGGGCATGGGACTGGTCGACTTCACCAGCCCCGACGCGCGCGCCTGGTTCCAGTCCAAGCTGAAGCCGCTGCTCGACCAGGGCGTCGACTGCTTCAAGACGGACTTCGGCGAGCGCGTCCCCACCGACGTCGTCTGGCACGACGGCTCCGACCCCGAGCGGATGCACAACTACTACACCCACCTCTACAACCGGACCGTGTTCGAACTCCTGGAGCAGGAGCGCGGCCCGGGCGAGGCCGTGCTCTTCGCCCGGTCCGCGACCGCGGGCGGCCAGCAGTACCCGGTGCACTGGGGCGGCGACTGCTGGTCCTCCTTCGAGGCCATGGCCGAGTCCCTGCGCGGCGGTCTGTCGCTGTCCCTGAGCGGCTTCGGCTTCTGGAGCCACGACATCGGCGGCTTCGAGGGCACCCCCGAGCCGTCGGTGTTCAAGCGCTGGCTGGCCTTCGGCCTGCTGTCCTCGCACAGCCGCCTGCACGGCTCCTCGTCGTACCGGGTGCCGTGGGAGTTCGGCGACGAGGCGGTCGCCGTCGCCCGGCACTTCACCCTGCTCAAGCACCGGCTCATGCCCTACCTGTACGGCGCCGCCGCCGAGGCCCACCGCACCGGCGTGCCGGTGATGCGGCCCATGGTGCTGGAGTTCCCGCACGACCCGGCGTGCCGCCCGCTGGACCGCCAGTACATGCTCGGCCCCGACCTGCTGGTCGCCCCGGTCTTCACCGAGGACGGCGAGGTCGAGGTCTACCTCCCCGAGGGCACCTGGACCCACCTCCTCAGCGGCGAGCGGGTCACCGGCCCGGCCTGGCGCACCGAACGGCACGGCTACGACAGCCTCCCGCTGTACGTCCGTGAGGGCGCCGTCCTGCCGCTGGCCGCCGACGGCACCCGCCCCGACGGCGACTGGCTGGAGGCCCTCACCCTGCTCGTCCACCCCTCCACCGGGCCCGGGTACGACGCCGAGATCACCGTGCCCGACGCGGCCGGGGCGCCGGCGGCCGGCTTCCGCGTGCGGCGCGACGGCGATCTGCTGCGCGTCACCGCGAGCGGCACCGGCCGGCCGTTCACCGTGCGCGTGGCGGGCGGCGCGAGCGCCGAGGGGACGGGCGAGGTGACCGTGCCGCTGGCCTGACACGCGGCCGCGCGGGAGGGGCGGACGGCCCCCGGTGGACGACACGCCGGACCGGACGCACGTGGGGCCGCCGTCCTCGACGCGCCACGACGATCACCGCCCGTGCACCGCGACCGTTCCTCCCGGCGACGCGGAGACGACGGCTCAGCAGTTGAGTCCGCCAGGACCACCGAAGAAGCGGTAGGGGCGCGGCGACGTTCACGACCTCTCGCCACTGGCCGTCAGCCGCATGACGGCGCCGGGGCCGCGTGCCGAGAGGTCGTACCAGGAAGCGCTTGACCTGGTGCGCTCGCGGCCGCTCACGGAGGACGCACGGGCTCTTTCCGAGACCGCACGGGAACTGCCGGAAGACGAGCGGCAGAGTCGTCCCGCGCCGCAGGTCGACGTACGCGCCCGCGAGCTGCCCGTCGCCACCAGGCGGTCGGCGGCCTGCCGCGGCACCGCGACGACCGGAGCTGGGGCGTGCCGCGACGCGTGCGAGGGCCGAACCAGATGGCTGCGCCCTGTCGGGGTGGCGTCGCGGGAACCTCCGTGACCTGGACGGGGGTGCCTCACGAACCGGCGTGCGCCGGACGGCGTTCCCGGCTGCCGGGATGGCGGTGCCGCCAGATCCAGAAGACCGCGCTGGACAGCAGCGCCCAGCCGGTCAGCACCAGGAAGGGGAACGCGTGCTGGTGGCCCGGGAAGTACACCGCCGTGTGCTGGGCGTTGATCGAGGCGCCGGGCGGCAGCCACTGGCCGATCACCCCCAGCACCGACGGCAGCAGCGGCCAGGACACCGCGCCGCCGGAGGACGGGTTGCCCAGCAGCACCATCAGCCCCCACGTCGGCAGCATGGCCCAGCGGCCGACCAGGGTGTTGAACATGGTGAAGACCATGCCGCTGGCGAACATCGTGAACGCCAGGATCAGCCACGACTCGACGAACGGCAGGTCGAGCGCGCCCAGCAGCCAGTCCACCACCGCCGCGACGGCGAAGGCGCCGAGCAGCGCGTAGGCCAGCGTGAAGGCGATCCGCTCCAGCGGAGTGAGCGCCCGCGCGTGCACGCTCAGCTGGATCGCCCCGACGAAGCCGATGATCACGGCGGCGAGCGAGATGTAGAAGATCGCCAGCCCGCGCGGGTCGCCCTCCTGGAGGGGTTTGATGTCCCGGACGGTGACCTCCACCCCCGTCTGCGCGCCCACGGCGGGCGCCGCCTCGGCCAGGACCTGGGCGACGGAGGCGCCCGAGGCGCTCGACAGGTCCATGAGGACGGAGCGGCCGTCGTCCCGCAGTTCCAGGAGCGCGAACACCTCCTGTTCCTCGACCGCCCGCCGGGCGTCGGCGACGCTGCCGTAGGTGCGCACCTTCACCGAGGCGTTGAGGGCCTTCTCCAGCCCCACCAGGAAGGCCCGGCCCCGCCCCTGCTCGTAGGAACCGACCACCGCCGTCGGGATGGAGCGCGGCGTCGGGTTGGCCATGGAGTACGTGTAGGAACCCGCGAAGAGACCGGCCGCGGCCGCCAGGATGAACACCAGCACCACGGCCGGCAGGAACGGGGACTCCTTGAACTGGGCCCACCGCTGCGCGGGCGTCGGCGGCCTGCCGTGCTCACCGTGTGACATGTCGGGCATCTCACGCTCGTTCGCTCGTCCTGTGCCGGGGGTGCGGTTGCCGCCGCCGGCGCGGTCCTGTCGCCGTCCGGTGAGGCCCGGGTGCCGCCGGGCCGCCGCGCCGGGCGGGTCAGACGCGCACCAGGGGCGTGTCGACGAGGTGCTCCGCGATGAACCACGCCTGGAGTTCGTTGGTGCGGACGACATCCGAGACCAGCAGGTCGTTGGTGCCGTCGTCGCCCTGCTCCTGGGTGCGGGCCGCGGCGTCGTGGCAGTCGGTCAGGATCAGCTCGTGCGCCTCCAGCAGCCGCGACAGCATGGCCGGCACCTCCTCCACCCCGTCCGGCGGGCGCGGCACGCTGGTGATCTCCGCGACATGACGGGGGTCGCCGACCGCCACCCCGCCCAGGGTCTGGACGCGTTCCGCGATCGTGTCGATCAGCTCCAGCTGCTCGCCCGCGTGCTTGTCCAGCAGCAGATGCAGCTGGTAGAACGTCGCCCCGCGCATCAGCCAGTGGTACTTCTTGTACAGGTCGTGCAGGATGCGCGTGTCCGCCAGCACCTTGTTGAGCCGCTGGCAGGAGTAGAGGCGGGCCTCCATGGCCAGGGCCACGGGGAACTGCTTGACGGTGCCGAACTCCTGGATGACGCGGCCCCTTTGGTGCAGCCACGGCTGGCTGCCGTCCGGGTCCCGCCCCGCGGGCGTCGACTGGGGATCGCTGGTCACGCCTGAACTCCTTCCACGGAGAGCCAAGGGGGTGCCGGGGCGCCGCACATCCGGCTCCGGCCCCCCGCGACAGTCGATCAGCAGCCAGGCCGCCCCGCAAACGCTGCGGCCCGAGTGAGGCACGGGCCCGCCCGGACCGGTGGCGGACGCCGCCCGTGATGTCCCCCGGGGGGTTGTCCGGACATCAGGGACGCCCCTAAGGTTCAGCGGGAGTGAAAGCGCTTTCTGTCCGCGCTGTCCACCGTACGTCCGAGGAGGACCGCATGGCCCGCACGTCCCCGGCCCCCGCCCGCCGCCGCGTCGCCGTCGTCGGCACCGGTGCCGTCGTCGGCGGCGGCCACCTGCCCGCGCTCAGGGCCCACGCCGACCGCGCCGACCTGGTCGCCGCCGTCGACGTGGACGCCGACCGGCTGGCCGCCTTCCGGGAGCTGGCGGGCGCGGACGTCGCCGGGTACACGTCGATGGCCGCCATGCTGGACGCCGAGCGCCCCGACCTCGTCCTCATCGGCACGCCGCCGTCGCTGCACCGGGACCAGACGGTGGCCGCCCTGAAAGCGGGCGCCTGGGTGCTCTGCGAGAAACCGCTGTGCCTGTCCCTCGCCGCGTACGACGACATCGCGGCGGCCGAGGAGGCGTCCGGGGCGTACGCGTCCGTGGTCTTCCAGCACCGCTACGGCTCCGGTGCCGTCCACGCCCGCGATCTCATCGCCCGCGGCGAGCTCGGCGCCCCCCTGGTCGCGCACTGCCAGACCACCTGGCACCGCGACACCGCCTACTACGCGGTGCCCTGGCGCGGGCGGTGGGCCACCGAGGGCGGCGGGCCGACCATGGGCCACGGCATCCACCAGTACGACCTGCTGCTGCACCTGCTCGGCCCCTGGGAGGAGGTCCGGGCGATGGCCGCGCGCCTGGTCCACGACACCGAGAGCGAGGACGTCTCCACGGCGCTGGTGCGGTTCGCCAACGGCGCCCTGGCCACCGTCGTCAACAGCGTGCTGTCCCCGGACGAGGTCAGCCGCGTCCGCGTCGACTGCGCCGACGCCACGGTGGAGCTCACCCACCTGTACGGGCACCGCAACGACGACTGGGTCTACACCCCGGCGCCGCACGTCGCCCCCGACCGCGCCGCCGCCTGGCGCGCCCCGGCCGCCGACGTGCCCAGCTCGCACACCGCCCAGCTCGGCGCCCTCCTCGACGCCTACGACCGCGGCGTACGGCCGCCCGGCAGCGGCACCGAGGCCCGCGCCACCCTCGAATTCGCCGCCGCCCTGTACAAGGCGGCCTTCACCGGCCGCCCGGTCCGCGCCGGAGAGATCGGCCCCGGCGACCCGTACTACGCCGCCATGCACGGCGACCACCCCGAGTGGGCCCCCAAGGAGCGCGCATGAACCTCCGCGTCAGCCACGAGCACGGCGACCACGTCGCGGTCACCGCGGCGGGCGGCACCGAGATCCTGCGGTACGTCTACCGCCCCGACCCCGACCCGTTCGAGTCAAGGAAGCCGTACGCCCACCCGGTGCGCACCCTGGCCGGGCGCACCGTCACCGGCTACCGCCCCAGCGACCACCGCTGGCACAAGGGCGTGCAGATGACGGCGAGCCACCTCTCCGGCCAGAACTTCTGGGGCGGCAACTCCTATGTGCACGGCCGGGGTTACCTGGCCCTGCCCGAGCGCGTCGGCTCCATGCGGCACGACGGCTTCTCCGCGTTCACGGCCGAGGACGACCGCCTCGCCCTCACCGAGGACCTGACCTGGGTGGCGCACCACGGGGAGGAATGGGCCCGCGAGGCACGCGGCCTCACCGTCCACTCGGTCGACGAGGAGGCCGGGGCCTGGGCCCTGGACTGGTCGATCCACCTCACCAACCTCCGCGCCGAGCCCCTGGCCTTCGGCTCCCCGACCACCGCCGGGCGCGAGATGGCCGGCTACACCGGGCTGCACTGGCGCGGTCCCCGCGACTTCACCGGCGGCACCGTGTTCGCCCCCGGCACCGACGCGGGCGCCGCGGACCTCATGGGCACCCAGGGCCCCTGGCTCGCCTTCACCGCCGAGCACGACGAGACCGACGCGCACTCCACGCTCGTCTTCGCGCACGCACCGGAGAACCTGGACGACGCGCGCGCGATCCACCCGTCCCACTGGTTCGTGCGCGCCGAACCGGTCCCGGCGGTCGCCTTCTCATGGGCGTTCTTCGAGGAGTTCGAGCTGCCGCCCGGCGAGGCGTTCACCTTCCGCTACCGCCTCGTCGTCGCCGACGGCGCCTGGGACCGCCACCGCGTCGCCGCCCACCTGGAGCGCCTGCCGTGGTGAACGACGCCCCCCGGCCCGCGCTCCCGCGCCCCCTGCCCGGGGCGGTCGGCCTGTCCCATCTGAGCGCCTACGACTGGGAGGCCGCCGACGGCGTGTGCGGCGGCAGCCCGCACCTGCACCTGGTGTGCGCGGAGGCGTACGTCGTCACCGGCGGGCACGGCGCGGTGCAGACGCTGAGTCCCGACGGCTACCGGGACATCCCCCTGGAGCCCGGCTCGGTCGCCTGGTTCACGCCGGGCACCGTGCACCGCATGGTGCAGGGCGGGGGCCTGCGCGTCACCGTGCTGATGCAGAACAGCGGCCTGCCGGAGGCCGGGGACGCCGTCTTCACCTTCCCGCCGAAGGTGCTCGCGGACCCGGAGGCGTACGCCGCCGCGGCGACGGTGCCGCCGGGGACCGGACCCCGGACGGAGGCGGCGGCCCGGCGGCGCAGGGACCTCGCCGTCGAGGGCTACCTCGCCCTGCGCGAGGCGCTCGTCTCCGGGGACGACGGTCCGCTGCGGGCGTTCCAGCGTGCCGCCGCCCGCCTTGTCCGCGACCAGGTGCCCCGCTGGCGGGAGCTGTGGCGGGCCGGTGCGCTGGCCGCCGCCGAACGCACCGGCGCGCAGCTCGACGCGCTGGCGGCGGGCGACCCGTCCCACCTCGGCGCCGCCACCGCCTACCGGGCCGCGCCGACCCGGCTCGGCGGTTACGGCATGTGCGGGCGGCGCGACGAGTACGCGCTGCCGGGGACCACGCTGCCCTACCGGAGCCCGTAGGCCCGGCCGTCACACGCCCGTCGTCCGCGCCGCGCGCTCCCGCCGCGCCGGGCACCGGCCCACCGCCGCGCTCTCGCGGCGGCCCGGAGCACGGCTCGCGCGGTGCGGGAGGGCTCAGTGCCTCCGGCCGGCCGGTCCTCCGCCGGGACCCCGGCCCACCGCCGACGACGCCGTCAGCGCGGCGGCGGCGCTCGCGATGCCCAGCACCGCCCCCGCGGCCACGTCACCCGGATAGTGCACGCCGGTGTGGACGCGGGAGTACCCGACGGCGCTCGCCAGCGCCCCGAGCGGTACCGCCGCCCCCGGCAGGACCACCCCGACGGCGATGGCGAACGCCACCGCCGACGCCGTGTGACCGGAAGGAAACGACGCCGACGCGGGCATCGGCACACGCCGGTCCACGGTCACCCGGGCCGCCTCCCGGTCGGGCCGGGCCCTGCGCACCAGGCGCTTGCCGAGCAGGTTGGCCGAGACCGAGGCCACGGCGACGGCGCCCACCCCGACCAGCGCCGCCCTGCGGGGCCGGGGGCCGCCTGCGGCGAGGGCCGCGGCGATGGCCAGCGAGATCCTGGAGTGGTCGGCCGCGTGCGACAGGCGCCGCAGGGCGCGGTCCAGCGCGGGCGTGGGGGTGGCGGCCACGGCGGCGTACAGGGCGCCGTCCACGGCCCGCAGATCGCCGAGGACCGCCGCGGGACCCCTCCGGCGGTGGGGCACGGGACCGGCCGCCGGGGCGGGCGGTCCGGTCGTGTCACCGTCGGCGTCGGTCGGTTCGGTCATGGGTTCCTTCCCCCGAGGGCGCGGCGGGGCGGCGTCCACCCGCCCCGCGGTCCGTTGCCGCACCAGCCTGGTCCCCGCCCGCCCCGGCCGCCGCCCGGCGCGCCCGTCCGGGCGGGCGCCCCGCAGTCCGGCCCCGGTGGTACCCGCCCCGGCGTGGTGGACGACGGCGGCGGTGCGGG